>JADLDZ010000284.1 GCA_020846375.1 Nitrospirales bacterium
GAGAGGTGGGGGCCTCCACCGTGACATGCTGGAACCTGTTCTTGAGAGGATGCGGCATCTCGATGATGGCCCCCTCCGCGTGCTCGAGCTCGTTGCCTGCGGCGATGATGCGCCAGCCTTCCGGCAGGGCGTAATCGCCCACCTTCCGGTCGTTGATGAGCTGATAGCAGGCCTTCTGCACATCAAGGGTCGCGAGGTTCAGCTCGTCGAGGAAAAGAATGCCTTTTCCCCCATGGATTTTGGGATGAGGCAGCACGTTCATGAAGGCCTTCCATGACGCAAGGTTCGTCTCCGGGTCGATGACAGGGAAGCCCCTCAGGTCAATGGATTCCAACTGGGCGGCCCGCACGTCGAGGAGCCCGATCCCCAGCTCTTCCGTCACCTCTCTCACCATGGTGGACTTCCCTACGCCCGGGGGGCCCCAAATGAAGAGCGATACGCACGGATCGCTGTTCTTGACGATTCTTCGCGCAGTGGCGAGGGAGTACAGGTCTCCCTCTTTCATCCTTGACGGTTCACGTGTCGACATGATGCCCTCTGTTGTAGTGCGCCTCTCAAAGCCCGCCCCATCGATACAACGCCGGAGATCGCCCGGACCGCAGCGCGGCTGCACAGGTCGCTCCTCCGTACGGAAGGCTGGACGGGAACTCTTTTACTATACCGCGAAGAAAGGAATATGACAAGCGGCGGGCCTTTCCGGGGAGATCCTATCTGCCGGGTTTCCCCACCAGGCGGTAACTGGCCTCGAAGGAGTTGAAAAGATCGAGATACTGTTCCACCAGGCGGATCAAAAGAAACTTCTGCGCTACTGTCTCACGCGCCCTTCTTCCCATCGTCTCCCTTAATTTCCTATCCCTGAGCAGCAGGACGATCCGGTCCGCAGCCTCCTCGATGGAGGAGACCAGGAAGCCGTTGACGCCGTCCTCGATCTGGTGCCGTATACCTCCTGCGTTGCCCCCGATGACGGGCGTTCCCTTCCACATGGCCTCGGTGACAGTAAGGCCGAACCCTTCCCGGAGGGACTTCTGGAGGACGACATCCGCACGCCTCTGGAGGGCGTTTACCAGGGCGGAATCCTGGTGGCTCAGGATGAGGATGCGCTCCTCCCGGTACTTCATCAGCGACTCGTAAATCTTCGTCCCTTCCGGGTCATCGGAGGCTACATTGCCGAGCAGAACGAGAGTGCATCCGACCTGTTTGCGGGCGATCTTGAACGCCTGGATCACCCCTTCCGGGTCCTTCCACCGGTCGAAGCGTGATACCTGCACCACCAGGGGGAGATCGGTGGGGATGCTGTAATGCGCAAGACGTTCATTGATCTCCTCTTCGCTCAATTCCCGGTTCTTGATGGAAAAGGGGTTGATGGCGGGCAGGAAAAACAGCTGCGGCCGGGGAATCCTGCGGGCGTATTCTTCGAGAGAGAGAACGACTGCGTCGTACTTTCTGATGAACGAGAGGAGGTAGCTCCACAACTGCCTGTTCGGCCGTGTAAGGTCGATGTGGCAGCGCCATATCCAGGGGCCTCTCTTCCGATAATGGTTTATCAGGGGAAGGGGCTGGGGATCGTGGATCAGGACAATGTCATGGTCGAGATGGTTCCGCACCGCGTTTTCGTAAACGACACTTTCATAGATCTCCCTCTTGCGCCTGCTGAGATTTATCCTGTCTCCCTGCAGTGCGTTGTGCATCTTTTTCGTGATCGAAAAAAAGTCGGGGGAGCCCTGGATGATACGCCAGCCCGTTTTGATGCCGAGGCTGTTCATCAGGAGAATCTTGGAGGACAGAATCTCCGCTACTCCTCCTCCGTAGTACGTGGAATTGACGTTTACGATATGGTAGTCCCTGAGAGGGCGCGCTTTTCTGAGCACGCGCTCCACTGTCCCGGACCCGACGTATTGTTCGTAATCCTCTGCAGTGACCATTCAGTGCCTTTCACTCACGGGTTTCCGTCCTCTATTTACCTTTTAGCAACTTTGCACCGTGTTGTCAATGTGGGGACCCTTCCCGATTCCGGCTGCTTTGCAAAGAGCGTTATTGAAACAGTGCAATTTTCCTTTTCGTTTTGCCCGGAGTGGTCGATGAAGAAGGCTGGAAAAGGAGGGATGCGGCAAGGGGAATTCCGGAATGCGCAGGGAATACGCCACTGGTCGGTATAGAGAACCTGGACCGCAACCGGAGGGTCACCAGCCCTTTGGAGGAGGGTACCGGCAGTGCCATTCGTCTTGCCAAACAGATTCTCGGAGAGGTGCCCGACCTCTGCGTATGATGGAGCGGGCCCCGGCATGACCGGAGCCCGTTTTTCTGTTCAGATTTTTACGACATTCTCGGCCTTGGGACCTTTGGGGCCGTCGACAATCTCGAAGCTTACGGACTGGCCTTCGTTCAGGGATTTGAAGCCGGTGTCCTGAATTGCGGAATAGTGCACAAATACATCCCCGCCCTCTTCCCTGGTGATGAACCCGAAGCCCTTGGATTCATTAAACCACTTTACTGTTCCCTTCGTCACGATACGACCTCCTTGAAATAATGATTGAGGATTACAGAACTGCCGTAAAAAGACCGCACCATTCGGCTTTCTGCGGTTTTTCACAACAAAAACCCCGACATCTCAAAAAAAGTATTGCACAAAAAAAGGGGTTGGTCAACTGGTTTTTTTCATCATTTCCGGACAGGAAGTGGTATGC
>JADLDZ010000285.1 GCA_020846375.1 Nitrospirales bacterium
GCGAGGGGGCGCAAGAGCTGAAGCGGCACGCCACCTATTGGGATCCCCGGCACGATACCACCTCACGCACGATACTGAACGCCCTCCCCGTCCTCTTCAGGAGGCCGGTCCGGTTCGTGAAGGGGCTGCAGTACGTGAAGAGGCTCGACGCTCTCTTTCTTTACAACTATAAGCGGATCGCCCTCTTCGCGCGCTTGCTGCTGCGGGAGGGAGTACGGCATATCCACGCGCATTTCGCCTCCACCGCGGCGGAGCTTTCCCTGTGCCTCTCCCTGATGACGGGCGTGCCCTTCAGCTTCACCACCCATGGATACGATGTCTTCTTCTCGCCGCACCGGTTCTACCGGAAGCTGGGGGAGCACGCCAAATTCGTGGTGGCGGTTTCCGAGTTCAACCGGGACTACCTGGCGGAGCGCCACCGGGTGCCGCGGGAGAAGATACGGGTCATCCGTTGCGGGATCGACACCGACCTCTTCCGTCCGCACGGCGCGGAAGAGGAAAAGGACATCGATGTGATCACCGTGGCGCGGCTCCACCCGGTAAAGGGCCTCCCCTACCTGGTGAGGGCGTGCCGCATCCTGAAGGAGGAGCGGCCGGGGCTGCGGTGCGTCGTGATCGGCGAGGGGGGGGAGCGCGCCTCCCTGCAACGGATGATCCATGAGGAGGGGCTCGCTGAGAACGTCTCGCTCCTCGGGAGCCGGCCACCGGAGGAGGTGGTGCAGTATATATCCCGGAGCAGGGTCTTTGTCCTCCCCAGCACCTCCGAGGCCATGCCCGTAGCCCTCATGGAGGCCCTTGCCTGCGGGGTGCCGGTGGTGGCGACGAAGGTCCGCGGCATCCCCGAACTGGTGGAGGAAGGGGTGAACGGGTACCTGGTGAAACCGCGCCACTCCCGTCTCCTTGCCGGGAAGATTTCCCTGCTCCTGGAGGACGGGGAGCAGAGGGAGAGAATGGGCCGGGCCGGGCGCGGGAGGGTTGTCCGCGATTTCAACCTGAAGACCGAGACAGGCAGGCTGCGGGAGCTGTTCGAAAAATGAAAAGGGGTGAACGGGCGGATAATGGACATTTCGGTCCTGCTTTCCACGTATAGGCGCCCGGTTCTGCTGGCGCAGACCCTGGAGAGCCTCTGCCGTATGGATACGGGAGGGCTGCGCTGGGAGGTGCTGGTGGTGGACAATGCCGGTGACGAAGAGACGCGGAAAACGGTGGAGAGACTGCGGGAGAGGCTGCCTGTCACCTGCCTGCACGAACCGCGAAAGGGGAAGAACAACGCCCTGAACAGGGCCGTGGAGGAGGCGAAGGGGACCCTCCTGGTCTTCACCGACGACGATATCATCGCCGACCGGTCCTGGCTCCGGGAGATGGGGGAGGGGGCGGAGCGGTGGCCTGACTTCCCGGTCTTCGGGGGGCGCATCCTCCCCCGGTTCCCCTCTCCCGATGTCCCGCTGCCGCGGCGTCATCCCTTCTTTACCGGCGCGTACGTTCTGGCGGACTGGGACATCGCGGAAGGCCCCTATAAGGCGGCCCATGTCTGGGGGCCCAATATGGCGGTGCGTGCGGGGATCTTCAGGGAGGGCTGGAGGTTCAACCCCCATATAGGGCCGAACGGGAGCGATTATATCATGGGGAGCGAGACGGAATTCACCACGCGGCTCGAAAAGGCGGGCTGCCGGGCCGTCTACCTGCCGAAGAGCCTGGTGCACCACCAGATCCGCGCCGAGCAGATGACGCCCCGGTGGCTCTACGGAAGGTCTTTCAGGGACGGCAGACAGAAGGCGGTCTGGTATGGCTGGCCCGAGGCCCCCCTGTTCCTCGGGGTGCCGCGTTATCTCGTCCGGCAGCTTGTGGAGACCGGGGTGAAGAGGCTCTTCCGCTTCCACGACCGGGAGACGGCCATCGATCTGGGCCTGAAGTATTGGAACATACGGGGGATGCTCCATCAGTACCGGCAGGAAAAACAGAAGGGGGAGGGGAAGTGAGTCGGCCCGCGGTAAGCGTCGTCATTCCCGCGTACAACCGCGCACACTGCGTCGTCGAGGCGGTCGAGTCCGTCCTGGGCCAGACCTTCAGGGCGAGCGAAGTGCTCGTCATCGATGACGGGTCCACGGACGCCACCCGCGAAGTCCTCGCACGGTACCGGGACCGGATACGCTATATCCGCCAGGAAAATGCCGGTCCGGCTGCGGCGCGCAATCGCGGCATACGGGAGAGCAGGGGCGAGTTCGTCGCCTTCCTCGATTCCGACGACCTCTGGCGTCCGAATAAGCTGGAGCTGCAGGTGGGAGAATTCCGCAGGGACGACCGGATGGGCATCGTATCCACCAATGTCGTCTTCCTGTACCCGGACCGGGAGGTGCGGACCCCTTTCGGTGAAAAGGATACCGACGCAGTACGGGACGGCTTTCTCGACGAATTCCTGATGGTGACGTCCAGCGTCATGATCCGCACGGAGTGCTTCGGACGGGTCGGGCTCTTCGACGAGACACTGCAGTATGCCGAGGACCTGGACCTGTTCTATCGTGTGGCCCGGGCGTATCACTGCAGGATACTCGGGGACTGCCTGACGATCAACAGGCGGGCGGAAGGCGGCAACATGGTGACGGACCGGACGAAGAGGGAGCGCATGGTGGCCGATACGCTGCGGTGCTTCGGGAGGATCTTTTCCTATCCCGAGAACAGGACTAAGCGCTCCCGGCAGAGGGACCGCCGCCGGACCTTTTACCGCTGGATAGGGCTGAGCGACCTCTACTCCCATCCCGGGGCTGCCCGGAAATATCTCTTCAGGTCGCTCCGGTACCGGCCGTGGGACTTCGCCCTCTACGTGCCGCTGGTGAAATCCTTCCTGCTGGGAAGGGACATATATCGCAGAGCGAAGAGGGTCATGACGGGAATGCCATCAATACGAACGCGGGGAGAGAGCCGATGAACCCATTGAAGGAGAGGGGGGGCGATCCGCTGGTCTCCATCATCATCCCCGCGTATAACTGCGCACACTACATAACGGACGCCATCGAATCAGTCCTGGGGCAGACCTGCCGGAATACGGAGATCGTCGTGGTGGACGACGGCTCTACCGACAACCTGAAAGAGGTCCTCCTGCCCTACCGGGAGAGGGGGCGGATACGTTATGTCCATCAGAGTAACAGCGGCCCCTCCACCGCGCGC
>JADLDZ010000286.1 GCA_020846375.1 Nitrospirales bacterium
CGGGGACCGGCAGCAGGGCATGTCCGCCCATATGCCGCATCGCGATGAGGGCCATCCCGAGGGCGCCGGTGACATCGTGGTGGGGCGGAACGGTGATCTTCCTGTCCAGGTATTCCTCGAAGGCGGCTACCACCGCCTTGTTGAAGGCCACGCCTCCCTGGAAAAAGATGCGCCGGCCGACGGGCTTCGCCGCCACCACCCTGTTGATATAGTTCTGTACGATGGAGTAGGCGAGCCCCGCGAGGAGGTTGTCCTTTTCGACCCCCTTCTGGAGGTTCGCCATCAGAGAGTTTTCCATAAAAACCGTGCAGCGCTCACCCAGCCTGCAGGGCTGGGGGGCGCGGAAAGCATGTCGGGCGAATTCCTCCTTTACGGAGATATCGAGCTTCTCCGCCTGCTCCTCGATGAAGGAGCCGGTCCCCGCGGCGCAGGCCTTGTTCATCTCGAAATCGACGATCACGCCGTCACGGAGCGAAATATATTTCGAATCCTGCCCCCCGATCTCGAAAATGGTGTCCACCTCGGGGTCGATGAAGATCGCGGCAGTGGCCTGGGCGGTGATTTCGTTCTTTACAATATCGGCCCCCACGTAATCCGCGATCATGTACCTGCCCGATCCGGTGGTCCCTACCCCCGCGATCTCGACCCGGTCCCCCACCTCCGCATGGATCTCTTCGAGACCCTGGCGCACCGCATCGATGGGGCGCCCTGCGGTCATGAGATAGCGCTTGGCAAGGAGGTTTCCGCTGCCGTCGATCACCACGAGATTGGTGCTGATGGAGCCGATGTCAATGCCGAGGTACGCCGGTATGCGCGAGGGGGCCGCAAGTGCCGGTGCGGCTGCGGCGCAGGCAACGTCCCCGCGCGCGCCCGCCGTTGCGAGCAGGGCACTGCAGCCCTTGCCGTGCCGCGCGAGGAAATCGTCCCTGTCCGAAGCGAGGGCGGCATATCCCTCCTCCTCCGGCTGGAGTGAGGCGCAGCAGGCCTCCAGCGCAGCCGGATCGAAGGCAACGGCCGGCCCGGTCTCCTTTCCTTTCAGGGCCGCACCCAGCGCCCCCATCAATGCGAAATCCGCGGGAATGAACAGTTCCCCGAGCCCGAATACCTCCCGGAACGCCCGCGCCATACCCTTGTTGGCGGCAACCCCGCCCTGGAAGGAGACCGGCAGCTTCAGCTCCCTCCCCCGTGCGATGGTGCCCTTGAAATTCCTCGCCACGGCAAAACAGAGCCCGGCGACAATATCCTCCACCGGGGTTGCGATCTGCTGGAGATGGATCATGTCCGACTTGGCGAAAACGCTGCACCGTCCCGCTATCTTGGAAGGCCTCTTCGAGCGCTCCGCCATATCGCCGAACTCCTCGATGGTGAGCCGGAGGCGCTCCGCCTGCTGTTCCAGGAAGGAGCCGGTCCCCGCGGCGCAGACGGAGTTCATGGAGAAGTCCTTCACCTTCCCCTCCTCCAGGAGAATCAGCTTCGAGTCCTCTCCCCCGAGCTCGATGATGGTCCTCACCCGGGGATAGAGCTTCCTGACGGAATACGATTGTGCCACCACTTCGTTGACGGGTCTGACCCCCAGGGCGGAGGCAAGCACCCGCGTCGCAGAGCCGGTGAGGGTGAGGACGCTTTCCGGCCAGCGCTCCTTGATCTCCCTGAGCAGCTGAAGGGAGATACGGAGGGGATGCCCGTAATGCCTCCGGTACTGCCCCTCTTTCTTCTCGCCGTTTTCATCGAGAACCACCGTCTTCACCGCTACCGACCCAGCATCCAAACCAACGAAATGCATACAATCCTCCCCGGGAAAACACCTGGCTGATAATTAAAGATGGTTCAAATATAACAATAAACGCCTGTTGAGTCAACCGTATCCGGATGCGGGCCCGGATAGATATTGTACATAGTGGCCAGTGTGAGGAGAAAGAGGGGGAAGAGCAGAGAGGGGAGGTGAAAAGCCCGTCACATCCTGTATAGTTTGCGAAGGAGATGTTCCTGACGGAAAAAACCCCACAAGGTTTTCCTGGGCTCTCCGGCCGCTTTCTTCGGGCCTCACTTTTTACTGGAGTTCAGACGGTTTCCAGTTCCTTTCGGTGATGAGAACAGGCAGCGTATCCCCTCTGTTCCCGCTATTTTGATCCCTCCAATCTCTTTTTCAGGAGCGATTCCCATAAGGTGTGATCCGGACAAACTCTTTCATCGAGACGAGCTTTTCCACTTCCGGAGTCCGCGGATTATTGAACACGTCATTCGGTGTCCCCATCTGCGCTATTCTCCCCTCTGCGTAGACGATTATTCTTTCAGCCATCGAATACGCCTCAAAAACATCATGCGTGATCAGAATAATAGGAATAGTGAATACCTTTCTTATTTCCTTCAGAAGTCCCCGCATCTCAAGACGGAGTGGGTTGTCCAGTGCCGAAAAAGGTTCATCAAGGAGGAGTACCGGAGGCCTGCGTATGAGTGCCCGTGCAAAAGCGACCCGCTGTTTCTGTCCTCCCGAAATCTCGGAAGGGTATTGCCGCTCAAGACTCCTCAGGTAAAAGAGATCGATCATCTGCTGCACCTTTTCCGCCTTCTCCTGTTTCCCGGTGCCATTTGCGCCATAGGCGATATTTTCACTTACCGTCATATGGGGGAAGAGCGCCAAATCCTGGAACACGTAGCCCAGATGACGCTGCTGAGGAGGCACATTGATTCCCGCTGAGCTGTCAAATATCGTTTCCTTGCCGATCCGGATAACTCCCTCGTCGGGCATCATCAGCCCGGCGATCATCTGGAGCGTCATGGACTTCCCGGCGCCGGAATAACCGAAGAGCACCGCAAGCTCGTTGCCGATTTCCCACGCGACATCGAGGCTGAACCCGTTGACCTTCTTCCTGACCTCGACCGATACCCCCATCAAATGATCCTTTTGCTGTACCGGTTGGCAAGATAGAGAAATGCCCCTGATATAAACGTCAAGAGGATCACCATGCCATGGGCTTTCGACCACTCACCGCTGCCGGTCAGGGAATAGATGGCGATGGGCATGGTATCGGTCTTGCCCGGAAGATTTCCCGCCAGCATCAGGGTGGCGCCGAACTCTCCCATCGCCCGGGCAAAGGAAAGGACAGCACCGGCTACGATCCCTCTTTTTGCGAGAGGAAGGATTACCTTGAGCGTCGTCTCGAGTTCCGAATGCCCCAGCGTATACGAAGCGTTGATCAGGTCCTTGTCCACCGACTCTATTGCCGCCCGTGTCGTCTTGATCATAAGCGGCAGTGCCACAACAAAAGAGGCAAGCACAGCGGCGTACCAGGTGAACATGATGGTCCAGCCGGTCAATTCGTAGACAAGTTTGCCGATGGCACCGTTTCTGCCGAACAGGATAATCAAGTAATAGCCGGTGACGGTAGGCGGCAGCACGAGGGGAAGCGTAAAGAGAATATCGATCAGCTCTTTACCCCTGCAATCTCTTCGTGCAAGGAAGTATGCCACGGTAATACCGATGATGACGATAAACGCCGTCGCCACTGATGCTACCTGCAGAGAAAGTCTCATTGAAAAAAGGACCGAGCTATCCATAAAGTATCGATGACAGAATCAACCCGCAGCTCCCTGTGGCTTTTCCGAAGGATTACGTACGGTGAGTCATTTTACCTTAAATCCATACTTTTCCAAAAATTTTTTCCCTTCCGCCGAAGTGACCAGCGAGATGAACGCCTTTGCGGACCCCTCGTTCTTCGTTCCTTTGATGACCGCAATAGGATAGATGACGGGTTTATGGCTCTGCTCAGGAGCGGTGATGACGATTCTGGCCCCTTTTGTGCTGGTCATTGCATCGGTAGCATAGACAACCCCGGCATCCACTTCGCCGCGCACCACGTAATCGAGCACCTGGCGTACATTCTCGGTGAGGATCAATTTCTCTTTTATCGCATCAAGGATTTTGTAGTAGTGAAAGACCTCTTCGGCGTATCTCCCCGCAGGCACCGTTTTCGGGTTTCCGACGGCGATCCTCTTTATGCTTCCCGTTGCAAGACCCTCAAAGGTTTTAATCGACGCTATTGCGCCCGACGGCACAATGAGGACCACGGTGTTCGCCGCAAAGTTGGTCCGCGCTCCCGGAGCGATGAGTCCCTTCTGATCCAGCGCATCCATATCCTTCTGTGCAGCCGACGCAAACACGTCGACAGGTGCACCGCCTTCGATCTGCCTCATCAGGTCTCCGGAGGCGCCGAAGTTGAAGAGCACCTTCGTTCCCTTATTCTGCGATTCGTAAAGCTTGCCGATATCCTCAAAAGCATTTTTAAGGCTTATTGCCGCAGAGACGGTAATCTCTTTCGGAGATGCAGCGGAAACCGACGAAAGGCAGGGGAACCCTATCAATAGCGCCATGAATAGCAGAATGACTTTTTGCATACGGACAATCCTCCTTGACAGCTGTTTTTATTTTGCAATCATTATGCTCGTGGCTTTGATGAGGGCAGTCACCTCATCTCCTGCCTTCAGTCCGAGATCGTTGGCGGCATCGGCGGTAATAATGGAGGTGAGGATAGTACCTCCGCCGATATCGACCTTTACCTTTGCCATGATCTGTTCCTTTACGATGTCGACAACCTTTCCCTTGATCTGATTTCTCGATGACAGCTTCATGACGTTTCCCCCTTGTCCAAACATGTGTTCTTCCGGCTGCTCACCCGGGAACAGCGGAACGTTGCGGTGAAACTTAAGGTCCCGGAAGGGAGGCCATTTTGATATGCACTCAGGCTGGCTCCTCTGTCATCCTGCTTTCATGCGCTATATAAAATTATATATAGCGAAAAATCAAAATGCAATAGTTCGAAAAACCGTGTCAAGCCGGCCACAACGGTATCCCAATTCACACAGCCCTATATGGCAAGAGAAATGTCTGAGAGCACGTTGCTGCTCTGTTTGGCAAAGAGGAATGATAGCGGCGGAAGATACTCGGCAATGTCAGCAAGGGAACATTATTGTACGATCGGCAAGGTTTCGCGCGCTTTCAGAGCGTGTCAGAGAGGGAAATGCTCCATTTCCTGCTCCAGGAATTTTTTAAACCGCTTGTGAAAGCCCCAGAAGAATTCAATGGCCTTTTCGCCTGCCTCCGTAAGACGGGTGCCTCCTCCCCCTTTGCCTCCGGTGGCGGTTTCGACAAGGGGAGTTCGGGCCTGACGGTTCATGGAATCTACCAACTCCCAGGCATGCCGGTACGACATACCCATGGACTTTGCGGCCTCGGTAATGGAGCCGTGCTGCTTGATGCGCTCAAGGAGCACTATCCTTCCGAAACCGAGGAATGTGCTCTCCTTTCCCTCGACCCAGACGCGGCCCATGAATTGATACTCTTTTGCATGTACCTTTGGCAGGCCGGGAGATTTTTCCCTTTTCATTCTGTACTTTAGCATAGGGCTTCCGCCCTGAGTCAACGAACGTGCAAAACGACTTTCCGGCAGTACGATGCACAGTTGCCCGCTCCTGCAAACTTTCCACCATCTCCATCCTCAACCATGATAGCGAGTCCCGGTGTTTTTCCTGCTCCAGCATTGCCAGCAAATTCCTATACGCTGTTCCACAAAAGTGCTCTCCCTTTTCCTCATTTCACAATACCCCTTCCCAGGGGGTGTTTCGTTCGAGCACTATCTTTTCCGCAGACTTGCCAAAGAAGTGATACCCCGATCCTCCCTCTGCGAGCACATCGAGCAGCCTGTCCGGATCGGTCACCAGAACGCCACCGAGACGGTGAACACCGCGCTGAAAGAGTGCATCAGGCAGAATGCTTGCGGTAGGCCCCACCACAACGGTCTTTGCTCCGGGCTTTGTCATTGCCAGAAGGCTGTCGAGAGTGTCATTGATCAATGTGGTCCCGCTCACAACGAGAACATCGGCCAGTGGTACTTTTTCGGAGGCACGATGTGCAGGCGAGTAGAATTCCATCTCCTCCGGTCTCAGTACAGCCGGATCCTGTTCGAGAATGCAGAAAGGTTTTCCACGCTTGCGGAGCATGCGTATATACGGAGCAATGGCACCGACCAGCACAACATGATCATCTTCAAGCAAGAACATGTCATCGAGGGCATCCTTGCCCGTCTGTAAAGAGTATGAGGCGGGGGGCATTCCGCTCCAATAAGCCGCTGCCAGAGCGTTCATCACCGCAATGCCTATCGCTTTTCTTATGGCGCTTCCGAAAAACATTTCAGCGAGAAGATCGGATACCTTTTTGCCGCGCATCTGCCCGGAGGCGGGCATTGCTTTTGCGGAACTCGGACAGCATACGGCCTCAGGGATGTCCTTTACGGGAGTGTAACATATGCCACCGAAGCCGTTGCTCAGTTTGACACCGGTGAAAAACAGCCCCAAGACGAAACGCTCTACGGTCAGAGCGTCCAGTTCCTCTCCGAAGAAAAGAC
>JADLDZ010000287.1 GCA_020846375.1 Nitrospirales bacterium
ATAACCGACGCATTGAAGAAATTCGATCCGGAGGACCCCCTGAAGTACGATTTCGCCCTGTGCCACCAGGGAATCACGAAGGCCTGCACCGGGATGCACTGTGCGGAGTGCAGCCTTGTGCGAAGCGTCCCGGCTCAAGCGCGCCGGATGAAAGGGTAACGCTGCAGCAGCGCTATCTGGCATTTTCTGTTGGTGCCAGCGAGAGCCCTTCGGGAAGCGATTCTCCGAAAATGTTTTTCTCGTCCTCCCATTCGAGGGGCACTGCCTCCTGCATCTGCCTGACGGAGCGCTTTGCCCAGGGATAGGCGGAGATCTTTTCGATGATGCGGGTGCGGAGGTCTTCGTCGATATCCCTGCTCCGGTCTCCTGTCTTCCGGGCCATCTGCGTGAGGGCATGGACGGCATCCCCCGGATTCGGCCACGGTACGTCCAGGAGCGCTGCGATCCACGCTGCCACTGTCTCTTTCGGGACCACCCTGTCGATGGTGCCGTGAAAGGGCACCCGCGCCCCGATACGGGATAGCGCCCAGAAGTAGTGCCCCAGGGCTCTGCCCTTCCACCGCTTCGGGTTCCGCATCAGCTCATTGCCCAGTTCCGCCTTCACGGAGGAGGGCAGGTTCTCGAGGCTCGCAGCGAGCATCCACATCTCGGAAACGAGGGCATCCGGCTGCTTCGGGGTTCCGGCCTTCTTCCGTGAAGGGAGGAGCCAGGGGGCGGCCCTCCTGAAGAGGATGTCCTGCTGTGAGGCATCCAGCCCCCCCGCCATCCTCCTTCCCATGACCCACCATTCCGCACTGCACTGGGTGTCTCCCGGGAAGGCGGGCCCCTCCGAGATCAGCTTCCACAGCTCCCGTATACGCCAGTCATCCAGCGGACCTCCGAAGCCGGGCCTCAGGAGAAAGCCCGACAGGTTGAGCCACCGCGCCTCATGACGGGAGGTGATCTTCCTCTTCTCTTTCATGAGGAGCAGGGCATCCCACATCTTCCGTATGGCGGAGAGGGGCCAGTCATTCCTCTCCAGCTCCAGCAGTTCCTCCATCCTTTTGATCAGGTTTTCCGGGGTGACGTCAGAGGGGGCCCGGGGAGAGCTGGAGAACGCCCTCTCCATCAGCGAGATGGCCTCCGCCACCGCCGATTCGGTAAGCGTGTGTTTTTCCCCCCGACCCTGGGGCGCCGCCGTGATCTGCATCTCGTCTTCCATGCGGAGCTGGAAGGCGAGTTTCCACCGGTGGGGCGTCTTCTTCGACTCGCACCACACGTCCAGCGTCCCGAACTCGTTCAGCCGGATGCCCAGGGAGACCGGTATTCTGACCCTTCCCGCGCTCTTGCCGAAATGAAGGACTGTCCTGATGGGGGGCAGTTCGATGAATTCATCCCTCTCAGCGGTGATGACATCCCCCGGCCTGTCTCCCGCCCGGTAACTCGACGAATAGAGGGTAAAGCTCACCGGGCTGTTGGTCAGCACCTGGAACTCGGGAGAGGTAAGGTGGATCTCCTCTCCCTCTTCGAACCCCCTGGGCAGAACGCATACGGAGGTAAGGGGCGAGCTGTGGGAGGTATCCCCTGTCTCCCCCTCTTTTTCCACACCGATGTAGTATGCCCGACCTGTCCCTCCGGCAATCCGTTCTCCCCTGCCCGCCCGTACGGAATTGTAGTAGGCGGCACCGAGGGCTACGGCATGATCGAGCCTCTCGTTTTCGAGGATGCGCAGGGACCATGATGTATCCCGGGAGAACCATCCCCTGATAACGGAAGCGGCATGCTCCCTGATAAGGGGGGACTTGAAGACGCCTCCGTTAAACAGGAGCATATCCGGGCGGACCACGGCGCTGCCGCTCTCCGGATCGACGATGTGCGGCAGCTCCCGGTTGGAGGCATGCCTTCTCAGGAAGGAGGTCAGGTGTCTCATGACGGAGGTGTCGGATACATAGGGAAGCCCCAACTCCTGCAGTCCGGAAGCCCGTCCCCGCTGCACCTCCTCGTGCACCTCCACCCTCTGGAAAAAACCTCCGAGAATGGTATCCGCCACCGTGGCTGCGGTCAGCTCCGCCGTGAGCGTCTCCCCGATCACCTTGCGTCCCGTGCCCAGGAGAGTGACCGGCACGCTCTCCTCCGTGCTGCCGCCCAGGAGCTCTTCCTTTGCGGCCCGGCACTGCTGCACTGCGGAGAGCCACTGGTGGTAATCGAATTTCCCGGAGGGACCCACCATCTCCTTTTCCATTTCACGGGCGAGGGCGAGATCCATGTTGTCTCCCCCCAGCATGATATGGTCGCCCACGGCAACCCTCCGGAAGGAGGGCTTTCCCTCCTCCTCCTTTACGGTAATGAGGGTGAAGTCGGTCGTCCCGCCCCCCACATCGAAGACCAGGATGAGCCGGTCCGGTTCGATGCTGCTGCGCCAGTCATCGCCGCAGGAAGCGAGCCGGAAATAAAAGGCGGCCTGGGGCTCTTCGAGCAGGGTGAAGCCCTCCAGCCCCGCCAGGTGCGCCGCTTCAAAGGTGAGCTCCCTGGCTGTCTCATCGAAGGATGCGGGAATGGTGATGACAAGCTGCTGCTTCTCCATCACCTGCTCCGGATCTCCTGCGGCCATCGCGTAATTCCAGGCGTTCTTCAGGTGCTGAAGGTACCGGGCGGATGCCTCCACCGGGGAGACCCGCTTTGCCGCGGTTTCGCGGCCCCAGGGGAGGATGGGACCCTTGCGGTCCACCCGTGTGTGGCTGAGCCAGGATTTTGCGGAAGTGACGAGATTCCCGGGTATCCGGGCCCCCTGCACCCGCGCAAACTCCCCAACAATATAGGAAATCTCCGCGTCCCACGGAAGGGAGGTACTCCCCCCGGACAGTTCGTACTCCCCGGGCAGATACAGGAAGGAGGGCAGGACCTCCCTGTTCTGCACGATCCCCTCGCCGACGAGCTGGGGGATAGGGAATGTCTCGATCCGTACGGGACCGTTTTTCGCTGTGTCGATATACGCCAGGGCGGAATTGGTGGTGCCGAGATCGATCCCTATGAGGTACCGGGGCCCGCTCATCCGTGCGCTTCCTCCCGTACGGTGAATTCGAGTTTCCACCGGTTGCTTCCGTCCAGTGCCTCGCACCATACTTCGAGGGCACCTGTTTCGGCGAGATAGCTGTGGAGCCTCACCGGCAACACTGCACCCTGCTCCACGCCCCCGGCGGGCAGCACCGCTTCGAGGGGGGAAAGCTCTGCAATCTCCCCTTCCTCCCATTCCTCGATCACGGAGCCGGGAGCGTCCCCCTTTCGGGAAAGAGAGGAGAGAAACCGGAAGGTTGCGTGCTCCCCCACCACCAATCCGAACACCTGGTCCGGGATAGCGAAGTCGGTCCCTTCCTCCATTCCAAAGGGCACTACGCAGAGAGCTTTGAGGGGGGGCGGCATACCCGGCACTGCGGGCATGGAGGATTCGATGCCGATGTAGTACGTCCGCGAAGCTCCTGCCCGTATCCGTATCCCTTTTCCCCTCTTGGCAAAGCCGTAACAGGCGGCCCCCGCCGCCACCGCCCTGTCGGGGTCGCCCCCGGTGAGTACGGAGAGGGGCGCTCCTCCCTCTGCAGCGAGCCATCCATTGAGCACTTCGATGATCCTCCTGCGCAGGACGGAGGACTTCGACACCCCTCCGTTGAACAGTATCCGGGTGGGATGGACAAAGGTGATATTCTCGTCCGCGCTCTCCGCCTTGCGTACATTCCGGCGGAGGAACTGCGCGAGATGCCGGGTTACCGCCGCATCCGCGGCGTACTGGAGGCCGATCTCCTTCAGCCCCGCCGCACTCCTTTCCCGGGGGAAGTCCCCTGCGGAGCATTCGGGGAAAAAGCCCTCCACGATCACCCGCTCCACCTCCCCGCGGTGGAGGTCGGTCTGGAG
>JADLDZ010000288.1 GCA_020846375.1 Nitrospirales bacterium
GAAATATGCGGGTGAGGGCGGCGACGAGAGAGAGGAAATGCCCATCGTCCCCGCAGCCGCTCCTGCGGAGGGCGGGGAAAAGGGGGAAGACCTCCGGGAAAAGGCCCTCACCTATTTCATGCGTACCTTTGGCGGCGATGAGGAGAGCGCCCGACATCTGCTCCGGAGCTCCATCGACTCCGTCAGGTCGGAGGTCCGGGCTATCGAAAGCGCTCTGGAAAGCGGAAACGGCGGCGATCTGCAGCGGGCCCTCCACTCCCTGAAAGGGATTCTCCTGAACAGCGGGCTTACGGAACAGGGCGAGCGCGCCGCGGAGCTGAACACCATGGCGGAGAAGGGAACAGACCCCGCCAGGATGAAAACGGGGGCGGAGGCGCTGGTGGGGCTGCTCAGATGCTATTGCGATGAATAGGATGCACGAAAAAAAATAGAGGGTGCCGGGGGAGGAAGAATGCGGACGATCGATGTACTGATAGTGGATGATGTTCCCTTTATGCGGCAATTCATCAAGAACTGCCTGCGCATGTCCTTCCCGGAGATCAATGCCGAAGAGGCGGGCAACGGATCAGCGGCACGGGAGATGCTGCAGAGCAGCCCTTTCGATCTCGTCCTGTGCGACTGGGAAATGCCCACTCTTAAAGGTGACGAACTGCTCCAGTGGATGCGCTCCGAAGGGAACTTACGGGAGGTGCCCTTCATCATGATCACCGGCAAGAGGGAGAAGGAATTCATCATCAAGGCGCTGGAGCTGGGGGTAACCGACTACATAATAAAGCCGGTGAATTGCGACACTCTCGTGAAGAAAATCGTCTCCGCCCTGAAAAACCGGGATAGTACATAGTCAGGGATGAAATTGAGGCTAACACCCCCTCCTCTTACCCTAAGAGGGGGAATGAAGAGAGGGAATGCGGTCTCCTCCCCCCTGGGAAGAAGGAGAATACGGACCTTCCCCTTGGGAAGGAGGGGGAGTAAAGATCTTCCCACCCTGGAAGAGGGGAAAGCGGGGAATCCACCCCTCCCCTTAGGGTAAGGGGAGGCCGGGAGGGGTTAGCCGGGGGAAAAAGTGAAAAGCTGTCAACGCCGACGGCTCGGTGGGTTGTGAGACAGACAACGACACCACCTACACCGCAGGAGAGGGGCTGGCGCTTGCCGGTACACAGTTCACGATGAAGGGCACCTCCTACCAGAACGTAGTTAGTGATTGTTGCCAAAAGCGACAGTGATTTCACCGGCATTCAGACCGCACTGGACAGCATCACCAACGCAAGCGATACCAATCGCTATCTGGTCCGGGTGGCGCCGGGTGTGTACACCGAGAGGGTAACGATGAAGCACTATGTGGATATCGAGGGTTCGGGCGAGCTGACCACCAAGATAACCTATGGGGGCAGTTCTTTGTCTACTACCGGCACCGTGGCAGGGGCGAGTGATGCCGAACTGCGCTTCATGACGGTGGAGAATACAGGCGGTACTTCATATGCGGGCGTGTCAAGGATTTTGTGTAAATGCCTTTTCGTGATAGTCATGCCAAGGGCATTCTTTCTTCAAAGAGTATGGCAAATTGATTCAGTGCATCCCTCCAGTTCTTTATCGGCATCGTCCATTTCCTGGCACTATTCTTCAGGGCTCTTGTAGTCTTTCAGTAACTCCTCAATCAGTTCAGGTCGTATCTCCATTATCCTCTCCTTCTCGGGGTTGTCCTTTATCTTACCCCGGAAGGCTATTTACACAAAATATCTTACAGGCTCGACACAGGCATTATCCTCCTCTCCTCAAGTGCGCGGGCACTGAGCCTTGCCGGGGAGCGCTGGGCGAACTACGCCAGGACCCGAGGGAAAGGGATGGTATGCCAGGGCTGCGGCAAGAAATCCGCGCCATCGTGCCCTCAGTGCGGCTCCGCCCTCTCTGCCCGCCAAAGAGTTTTAAGCGCCTTCATCATCGGTGCTCATGCTCTGGTCCATGCTGATTCGCTCGTAGCGCGGGGCCGGGGTATCTATACGACACACTTCAAGGATCTTAAGCTGAAGGAAGCGTAGCGGATTTTATTTTGCCGCGCTCAGGATGGCAGGACTCCGGCATGTCTCCTTCCACAGCTTACGACACAGCAACGCGAGCTTGCTGATACGGACGGGGCGGAATATCGAATATATCCAGTGCCAGCTGGGGCATGCTACTATCAGCATGGCAATGAATACCCACGGACATCTGTTTAATGACCTGGATTTCAACAGAAAACAGGTAGAATTGTTAGAATCCGTTAGAAATCCATTAGAAAATCCGGGTGAGATTCGACATGCAGCTTTATAAGTCCTTGTTTCTTAAAGAGCGGGCGACGGGATTCGAACCCGCGACCTTCAGCTTGGGAAGCTGACACTCTACCACTGAGTTACGCCCGCGTTGAAAGGGAATATCGGCCGGTTACATCGAACCGTGTGTGAAGCAGATTTACTATTCTATCTATTTTCAAGATTTCTTGCAAGAGGAATAATCTTCTATTCGGCCTTCATGATCGCACCGCTGCCCGCCGAGCTCACCATCCGCGCATACCGTGCAAGATAGCCGTGGCGGATCTTGGGCTTCGGCTGCTTCCAGAGAGAGAGCCTGCGGCCGATCTCCTCACCGGGAAGAAGGACATCTATTTTCCGCTTCGGGATATCGATGCTGATCCTGTCTCCGTCCTGTATGGCTGCAAGGGGTCCTCCCTCCATCGCCTCGGGGGATATATGTCCTATGCAGGGGCCGCGGGTGCCCCCTGAGAATCTTCCATCCGTTATGAGGGCCACCGACTCGCTGAGGCCCATCCCTGCGATGGCCGCGGTGGGGGCAAGCATCTCGCGCATTCCCGGACCCCCCTTCGGCCCCTCGTACCGGATGACGATCACCTCACCCGGCTTGATCTCTCCACCCAGGATAGCCTTCATGCCCGCCTCTTCGGAGTCGAACACACGGGCGGTACCCTCGAATTTCAGCATCTTCCTGCCCACCGCCGTCTGCTTTACCACGGCGCCGTCGGGGGCGAGGTTCCCTTTCAGAATGGCAATCCCGCCCTCCTTATGATACGCCCGGTCCAGGGGTCTTACCACCTCTTCATCCATTATATCGGCATGTCCGGCAATGTCCAGAATATCCTTTCCGGAGACCGTAGTACTGCTGTGGAGAAGGCTTTTCAATCTCTTCAGCACCGCAGGGATTCCACCGGCAGCATCGAGGTCCTCCATGTAGTATTCCCCGCCGGGGATCATATTCGCGATATGAGCCGTCTTCCTGCTCAAGGCATCGAATACCTCGAGGGGAAGCTCCACCCCCGCCTCGTGGGCGATAGCGGGGATATGGAGGACGGTATTCGTCGATCCGCCGAGGGCGAGGTCGACCATTATCGCATTTTCGAACGCTCTGGCGGTCATGATCTTCCGCGGGGTGATCCCTTTTTTGATCAATTCGACAATCCGCATGCCGCTTTCAAAGGCAATCCTCTTCTTCTGGGCAAGGACGGCGGGCGCAGTGGCGCAGCCGGGCAGGCTCATCCCGATGGATTCCGTCACGCAGGCCATGGTGTTGGCCGTATACATCCCCTGACACGAGCCCGCCCCGGGACAGGCGCACATCTCAAGGGCGCTCAGTTCCTCATCCTTTATGAGCCCCTTCCGGTATTTTCCCACCGCCTCGAAAGTATCACTGGTAAGGTTCAGCCTTCTGCCGCGGTAGCGGCCGGAAAGCATGGGACCGGCGGTCACCACGATACTGGGCACATTCAACCGGGCAGCCGCCATCAACATGCCCGGCGTTATCTTGTCGCAGTTGGTCAGCAATACGAGACCGTCCAACTGATGGGCTTCGGTAATGGTCTCCACCATATCGGCGATCAATTCCCGGGATGCGAGAGAATAGTGCATTCCCCTGTGCCCCATGGCGATCCCGTCGCATATCCCGGGAATGCCGAAGAAGAACGGATACCCTCCCCCGGTATGAATGCCTTTTTCGATGAACCTTTCCAGATCGCGCATGCCTATATGGCCGGGAATGATATCGGTGAAGCTGGTGGCAACGCCGATAAAGGGCTTCTCCATTTCGCTCCGGGGAATTCCCGTCGCATAGAGAAGTGCCCGGTGCGGGACCCTTTCAAGTCCCTTCTTGATTGTACCGCTTCGAAGCTTCATGCTGTTCCATTTCCCCTTTTCTTC
>JADLDZ010000289.1 GCA_020846375.1 Nitrospirales bacterium
AGGTGGTGCAGGACCGGGCGGAGGTGAAGGCTTCCGGCGGGATACGGACCCTGGCCCAGGCAGTGCGCTTCCTCAGGGCCGGAGCGACCCGGATCGGAACCAGCGCGGGCATGGAGATCATGCAGGAAGCGCTTCCGCAGTAGACGAGCGGTTCGAGGCACTGCATTCCCGGCATGCAAAGAGCTGTCCTATCCCCCTTTGGCGGGGAGTTCGCCCAAAAATAACGGTCGGGATTGACGTTATGTGCCGCCTTGCCTACAGAGCAGCCGCTTCTTATTTCTTCGTCCGAAATTCCTGCAGCCGCGTATGCTCGACTATTTGCTCCAGGGTCCTGATGGTAAAAATTTTCCCCCTGGTTGCAAGGAGCATCTTTTTCATATCTTCCCTGCGTACGCCGAATCCGCGCCCGCCAATACAGGCGACAACTTCAAATTTCGGGATATCACTATCGGCTCCCGCTCTGCTCAGTTCACCGAGATGCTGTATACGGGTGACTTTATCGCGCGCCGTGCCATCGTCTTCAGTTATTTTCGCTTCGATGATAACCTGAGGATTGAATTCGCTGGGGACAATGAAATCCGGCGCCTGATCGAAACCTGCAATACGTTCTGCTCTCTTCGTCTTTCTGTAGCTTATACCTGCTCTACTCAATACATCTTCAATAGCCGCCTCAAGGCTATTTCCGACCAGTTCGCTCACTGAATCACGATGTCCTGCAAAGGATCTGCCGAGAAAGCGCTCATAAAGTAACATGGCATAAGGAACTCCCAGCGTCGCCACATTTTTCAGACTTGCAGAGCCGAATTTTGTATCAGCTTTATCGAGGCGATGGAGTTGATCCGGTCCGGTCTTTGGTGCTCCTTCGCTCAGCAGTCTGCAAGCTGTACGTATCAGGGCAGTGAGCCGCCTCGTCGTTAACTCACTTTTTCGTAACGACATTTCCGACTCCAATCTGATCTGCCGATCAAGGGTCCGGATAAAGCCTTGTGAAACTTCAATGCCGGATTCCTGTGTTGCTATATATGCCCATTCCGGTGGGGTAAACCCAAGCATCGCCCGCAGAACAAGCAATGAAACCGGCTCTTTGAGAGCAACCCGAAGGACCTTCTCCTGCTCCACCTCGGTGAATCCGGCGGTTGCCGCCTTCAGAGCCTCATATCCATGCTCAAAGACAGGGTATTCGATAAATCCTTTTCCCCTCGGCAAGGTAAGAAACTCCGACTCCAGACAGGAGAATAGTGCGTCGATGTATTGCTTCGGGTGGCGTGTAATCTCTTCAAACGGAACTTCAAAAGGAAATCTTATCGTAGTCTCTTCCATAGTCCTCCCGGCACTCACTGACTGTGTGACTCAATGCAGGGGTCTTCATTTCTTTGTTGTTCTTCAAATGATCTTCGACTGCAGCCACTCCTCCGAAATCCCTTATCCATTGCTCGATTTTCATTATGCGATATTCTACCGGTTTTGTCTTGTCCCATTCCCCCCGTAACGCCCATATCGCCAGACGTACTAAGTGCCCGTACGTTATACATTTTATATCTCCGGGCGAGAGTTTGACATTCCCTTTCGTAAGCATCTCGCTGTCGTTCCGGATCAGTTGCGCCAGTTCTGCAGGAGACTTGGCCAACCAGTGTTTCGGGACAGCTCCCGTTGTCCGGCACACGAAGACGGTATCTATAATTGACGAGCCGGTTCCGCTTATATGAATGGAAGCCCCCATTTCGGCCGGACAGGGTAAAGAGGCTGAACAGACCAGCCTGGCATCGAGTAGGGCAAGAGCTACCGGATAATACGCTTTTATATCATTATGGTGGTAGGTAAAGACAAAGGGTGCCCCCGGTTTCAAGGCTTTTGCCATGCGTTGAAAGACGGAAGAGAGACCGCCGGCAAAATGTGCGAGGCCCCTCCCCATCGTGTCGTTGACGGTAAGCTCCTCTGCGTTTCGCGTGGAGAGTCTCTTAAATGGAGATGATGCTCCTCCCACGATGCGTCGAAGCCATACGTAGCAGAAATCAATCAGCTCCGCATACTGGACATTGGCGAAATAAGGGGGGTCCGTGACGACTGCGTCAAGTGAGTTGTCAGGAATACTGCACTGCAATGCGTTCGCGCAAGACAAGCTGACGGTGCGGCGGGGGACGATGGAGTTTCCGTTCAAACGATCGCCGATCCATTCTCCTTTGACAGGAACAAGCTCCTTTTTTCCCCCCTTGACCCGTACTTCAAACGGCTCGTCACAGAATGTTTTTGCTTTTCTGAACTTTTCGATGATGTTTGCCCATCCCCCGCTTCCGATACAGAGCTTTTTCTCATAATCCATGATGCCGAGCAGGTTTGATTCGCATTGCACCTGACCGATCGGGAAGCCATGGATGGAAAAGATATCCAGGGATTTCAGAGCCATTGCATCGTACCGGCACAGCATGTTCTGATAGCGAAGAAGATCGGAAAGGTTCGTGGCAAGGGCGTTTCGTATGCGTTCATCAGCTATGCCGACGATGAATCGGGCTGATACTTCCAGGCCGAGGAGCTGCCTGGCGTTGAACATCTCCCGGTAGTACCGGTACCCCCACCGGTGGAGACGGTCCGTTTCATCGCCTCCGGGAATCTCATCTTCAGGGACATATTCCGGGCGCATCCCAGCCCACCTTATCTCTGCCTCTACAAAATTCTCCAGATCATGCTCATCCGGCTTTTTGAAGAACCTCCCTTTTTGCACTCCCCTGCAGGAGGAGCAATGATATTCCAAGGAAAACAATCGATGTCTCGGTGGCCCTGAACGAGGATCAGGAAATGAATTGATCGTGCCGCAACAGGGGCATGCACATCTGTTTCTCTTTGCCGGCCCGTTCTCCTTCAAATTCAGCCGGCATTTTTTGCATTTTCCCGGCTTCGATCTATCCTCAACCTCCGTCAGCTCACCGCATTCGGCACAGACGAAAACATTACGGGGGTGCCTCGTATTCCCCGCCACAAGATAACCGGGGAAAAGGTCAAAATCCGTCCCGCATTGGTCGCACTTCTTCACCTTTACCCAAAGGAAATATTTAACCTGCGCAGCCCCGGAGCCGCATACTACGCAATGAGTCCGATAACGGTGGCCGATTTCTTCGGAAAGGGCTGTACGGAGCGCCTGAGCCTCTCGGTAGTATGTCTGCAGGTCCAAGTGTTCGATCTCCTGCTTGACGATCCAATACGCCATAGGGTTGATATCAAACCCGGTAATATCACATCCGAGACGGTTCGCCTCAAGGAGAGGCGTTCCTCCACCCATGAAAGGATCGGCAACTGAAATGCCTGTGAAGTCGTTCGGCTTATAAAAGACGTCCCTGAGCGGTTCCGACGCGAATTCCGCAAGAAGAAGCCCGCGGAAAAGGGTACCGGGCCGGCGGGCAAACCATTTATGGACCGCAATTACCGGACGATAGTTCTGTTGAACCTGCTTTTCCCGCTGGGCCAGGTCGGCGATAAAAGGGATATCGAATCTCTGTTCTATCATCTCTGCGCTATTGGTTCTTGACAGGATACCGGAAAAAACAACATACAGGGATTATAGTACGGGCGGCAAGAAGGAGAAAAGAGCATAGAGTTGGGTCATCCATTTGCGCCCCCACTAATTGTCATAAGAAAATCAGGGATAATAGTATATACAAAGCGGACTAACTATACAAATGTATATTTATTCCGGTATCTGCCGGTACAGGTAGACGGATACGGCCGCAACGACAAAGGGGATTATCCACGGCGCAATGTACGGAGGAATCGCCCCTGCATACCCCAGGGACAGGAAGAGGGAGTACCCGAACCAGTAGATGAGGCTGATGAGGAGGCCGAGTCCCGCGGCGATGACCCCTCCATGGGTCTGCGACTTCTGGGGAAAGATCTTCTGGAAGATTCGCTGCTCGCCCCCCAGGGCGAGGGAGATCCCCAGCAGCAGCATGAAGAGGTTGATCAGCGGATAGGCGAGGCGGGA
>JADLDZ010000290.1 GCA_020846375.1 Nitrospirales bacterium
AGACTCCGTTGTGGCATTCGGCACAGGGGAATATTCCCGCATGCAAGCCGTGGCTGAAGGCAACGGGAGCCACATCCTTCACCTTGTAGGCGATGGGAGCCCTGGGTGCGATAGCTTTTGCATGACATCGGGTGCAGTCGGAGGAAGCTTTCTTCCCGTTAGGGCATGCATAACAGAGTGCGTCCTTGCCATGGTCGGCAAAGGCGATCTTTGCCGCTCCCTTCCTCATCGAAAAGAGCTTCGGATGGCATGCATCGCATTTGAACATGGCCGTATGGACTTCATGACTGAACTTCACCGCCGTCTCGCCCTTCCCAAAGGCGATGAGCCCTTTCGGCACAGGAACTTGTGCATGGCACCGCCCGCAGTCGAAGTGCGCTTTCCTGCTATTGTGGCAGGAGTAGCAGGCTTTATCGGTCGTATGGTCCGCAAAAGTGATCTTCGTAGCACCCTTCTTCATCGGGAAGAGCTTCGTGTGGCACTCGCTGCACTTGAACATGGCGGTATGTACCTGATGCCGGAAGGTGACCACATTCTCCCCGTCGCCCATGGAGATGTCGGACATGGAAATCCGGCTTTTCCTCTCCTCGTGACATTGCGCGCACCTCTCCAGGTTCACCCTGTTCCTGAACTCCCCGCCGTGGGCGACCCCCAGGTGGCAGTCCATACAGTTCACCCCGGCAGCCAGGTGCTTCCGGTGGTTGGGGTCGATGTCGGCCTTCAGAGGCTCCACGAGAATATCCCTCAGACCAACAGACTGCCGGAACGCCGGATTGACCACCCCGTCAAGCTTCCGGAAATGGATACCCACGGACATGATCCTGTCGCCTCTGATCGTCTTATTGTAACTATCCGTATGACAGAAAAGGCATACCTCGTTCGGAACGATTTCCGCCGCATATTTCGGATCGGTGGAAACATCGGTGAGAATCTTCACCATGCGCTCCCTGGGATGCACCACAAATCCGTAAATATCACGGAGGCCGCCGATCTTCGCCTTCATGTACCCGAAGAAGCCCGGGGTGCCGTGGCAGTCGAGGCACTTCACTTCCCGGGCGGCATGGATATTCCTACTCCAGGTATGCACTTCACTCAGCGGGCCCGTCGTCGTGCCGGGATGACAGAGCTGGCAGAATTTCGGTTCACTGCTGAAATGCAGCATTTCAACGGTGAGGAAAAGATACCCGGCGGAGAATCCCAGAGCGATCAGAACAGAAATTTTGGGATATGCCCGGACGAAATCCGTAACCCTGCGAAGGACGCCTTTGATCCTGGTAAACATTTACTATCCCCCTGTATTATTAACTTTTCTGCTTACTTCATCCCTGTCAGCACGCGGTATGCGGCCTCAACAGTCCTGTCGATGTCCCCACGGGTATGGGCGATGGAGAGGAACCCCGCCTCGAACTGGGAAGGCGCCAGGTTGATCCCCTGCTCCAGCATTCCCCGGAAAAACCTCGCGAATTTTTCCGTATCCGAGGTTTTCGCCGTGCGGTAGTCCACTACCTCCCGATCGGTGAAATAGGTGCAGAACATGGTCCCTGCACGGTAGAACCTTGTCGGAACCCCCGCCCTCTTTGCAGCATCCCTGAGCCCCTCCTCAAGCTGCTGCATCGCTCTTTCCAGCTTCTCATATGTCCCCCGCTTCGAAAGAATCTTCAGAGTCTCGATGCCGGCGGTCATGGCGAGAGGGTTTCCCGACAGGGTCCCGGCCTGATACACCGGCCCTTCGGGGGAAATCATCGACATGATTTCGCTTCTGCCGCCGTACGCCCCTACCGGGAGCCCCCCGCCGATCACCTTCCCGAGGCAGGTAAGGTCGGGCGTTATCCCATAGTGCGCCTGGGCCCCGCCGTAGGAAACCCGGAACCCGGTCATCACCTCATCAAAAATCAGAACGATCCCGTACCGTTCCGTTTCCTTCCGCAGCGCATCGAGGAAACCGGGCTTCGGCAGTACGCACCCGATATTTCCCACAACCGGCTCGACGATGACGCATGCAATGGATTTCCCCTCCTTTTCCAGTAATCCCTTGAATGCCTTCACATCGTTATACGGAAGGGTAAGGGTGTTCCTTGCATAGGATTTGGGAACCCCCAGGCTGTCGGGCACGCCGAAGGTGGCGGCACCCGAGCCCGCTTTCACCAACAGGCCGTCGGCATGCCCATGATAGCACCCCTCGAACTTCACGAGCTTGTCCCTCCCGGTGAACCCCCGCGCCGCCCTGATGGCGCTCATGGTGGCCTCGGTGCCGGAATTGACCATCCTCACCTTTCCGATGGAGGGATACGCCTCCTTTACCCGCTGCGCAAGGTCGATCTCGAGGGGGGTCGGCGCGCCAAAACTGGTCCCCCTTTCGACGGCGGCCTTGAGGGCCTTCACTACCGCGGGATGGGAATGGCCCGCAATCATGGGACCCCAGGAAAGGACATAATCGATATACTCGTTCCCGTCCACATCGCAGATCTTCGATCCGCCGGCCCTGCTGATGAAAAGAGGCGATCCTCCCACTGCTCTGAAAGCCCTGACCGGGCTATTGACCCCTCCCGGCATCAGCGCAGCGGCCTTTTTGAAAAAACCTTCCGATTTCTGTCGCTTCATGTGCTTCATGGTCCGTTCCCCCCAAATATGAGAATTTATCACAAAAGTTCCTGTGTGGTAAAGGGGACGGCACACCCTAAAGAATATCGCTCTTTTCCGGTTGCTGGTATAATTAAAGAAAGGCCGCTTGCCGGTACACACGGCGGAAACAAGGAGGACGCCGCCATGGACATTTATGACTATGCGATGAAGCTGGAAAAGGACGGCGAGGAGTACTATCGGGAACTGGCCGGCAGGGTGGTCCATGGCGGGTTGAAAACCATCCTGACCATGCTTGCGGATGCCGAAGCAAGACACTATGCCATTTTCAGGAAGATGAAGGACAATGAGGCGGTGGAGGTGTTCACCGATGCGCCGCTGCTGTCCAACGTAAAGAACATCTTTGAAAAAATGCGGGAAAGCGACGACGTAATCGCCGCTGACGGGTCTGAGATCGACGTATATAAAAGGGCGCAGGATATCGAAAAAAAGACGCAGGACTTCTACCTCGAAAAAGCCGGTGAGGTGACCGCGCAGGGACAGAAGGACACGTTCCTGAGGATCGCGGATGAGGAGAAGCGGCACTACTTCATTATCGAGAACATCATCAACTTCGTGGCCCGTCCCTTCAACTGGCTCGAAAATGCCGAGTGGTATCACCTGGAAGAGTATTAAGGCGGAGTGTGCACACTATTATCTCCTGTGGCCTCGGCTTCTGCTGCGGCAGGTTGCACTGCGCAAAGCCTCTGCCTCCGCGTATTCACCTGTTGACAGGTCGGCGCATTGCCTGTATAGTTTTTAAAAAGCCGGACGAAAAGGCTGTCCAACCGCTTGATAACACGGCACCCGAAGGAAAAGCATAAGGAGACGATACATGGACCCCATGAGAAAAAATAATTTGACCTCCCTTCTTCTTTCGAAAAAGGATAAACTGCTCAACATCTCCCGGAAGGAAATGACCGGATTCATCAACGGAGACAGCAGGAAAGCATACGGCTCCGGGAACGAGGACGGAGATGTCTCTCTCTCCCTGCAAATCGAGGACGTCAGCATCAGCGCAATGAAGATCAGGAACGAAACTCTGAAGCAGATCGAGCATTCGCTGATGAAGCTCAGGGAGGACGAATACGGCATCTGCGAAGAGTGCGGAGAGGATATCGACGAGAAGAGACTGCATGTCATGCCCTTTGCGATCCTGTGCAGGGATTGCCAGGAGGCGAAGGAACTGGCGGAAAAAGTGCGATAAAGAGAATACAGCGGGGAGTCAGACAGCGACCCCCGCTTCCGCACCCGGTCGATCCCCGGTCCCGGTATACGGTATAATGGGAAGGCGATGCCCCCGGATCCACCCCGTCGGCCTTATGGAAACCGGGGGGATCCTCCTTTGATACGTCCGTTTGATAAGTCCTTCTCCCTTTCAGCATACTGCGCCGTCCTCGTGCATGCCGGTAAAATGCCTACAGGAAAAACAGTAAAACACCCTCATGAGAAAGGGGAGATGCTGTCTGTACACCGCTCTTGCTTTATTGCATAATTACCCTACTACTCAGGAAGGGGGGCGGAACGGTGATACATCCTGCAGGAAAAGAGGGGTCTTTCGGGCCATGAGCTTCACTTTCCCGGCACTGTCTTCCCTAAAGGCGCGTATCGCAGCAGCCGCTGCCATGACCGGAGCCGTCTTCTGCCTTGATGTCGTTACGCCGTTGAGCGTCGCGGACTGGGCGCTCTATCTCATTCCCCTTCTGCTTTTCTATCGCATATCGGATACGCGCTTTCTGCTCACCCTCTCTGCCGCCGCCATCTTTCTCACCATTGCCGGTTGCCTGTTTTCCCCTGGGGGCGCTCCGTTCCTCTATTGGATTTTCAACCGCATTGTGGGAATTTTCGTCCTGTCGGTGACGACAATGATCCTGTTGGCCCGCCGTCGGGCTGATGAAGCGCTTCGCGCCTCAGAGGAGAGATACCGCGCATTGATCGAGACAGCCAGGGATGCCATTTTCATAGCGGACGCAGAAACGGGCATCATCCTTGATGCCAACCAAAACGTGCTTACCACCATGTTCTCAGAGGAAGCGGTCGGGGGAACTGCGCGGAGAGCGCCTGCAACCCCGCGGTACGGTTCTGAAACGATTCTCCTCGCCGAGGACGAGGAAATGGTGCGGATGGTGCTGAAGGAGATCCTGGAAAGCTGCGGGTATGGAGTGATCGAGGCTGCCGACGGAGAGGAGGCGGTACGGTCCTTCAGGGAAAACAGGGAGCGGATACACCTTGCACTCATCGATGTGGTGATGCCGAAAAAAAGCGGGAAGGAGGTATTCGAAGAGATATATGCCATGATGCCGGATATGAAGGTCCTGTTCATGAGCGGGCACACCGCGGATATAGTCACCGGAAGCGGCGTTATCGACAGCGATCACGCGTTCATTCCCAAACCTTTCGAGCCGGATATGCTTCTCGAAAAGATCCGGAGTGCCCTCGACGCGACATCCCGCTGAAAACAAGCGAAAAGGAGCGGTCCAATGAGAGAGGGCAAGATGGCTTCAGGGAATGACCCTTCGCAATAACAGAAACAAGAGAGAAATCAGCGAAAAACAGAGTGAGACAGAAGACGGAGGGATTTCTCGCCTGTCAGTACAAGCATTCCCTCTGTCATTGCGAGCAGAGCGAAGCAATCACAAGGAGATATTCACTGACCGGACAGTAATGATGATGCGTTTGCCCTGGAGAGCTAATCGAGGAGATTCTTTTCCAGGGCATACCTCGTCAACTCAGCCG
>JADLDZ010000291.1 GCA_020846375.1 Nitrospirales bacterium
CTTCCCCCCAGAGCATCGAAAAAAACGGTCACCTCTCCCTCCCGTATTTCTCCCCGCGAAGGGAGGGTGATCCCGGCCAGGGTCCTGAATTTTTCGCTCCTGTCGAAATCGGGCCCCTTCCAGGAGAGGGTACCCTCCCTGAAGTCGACTTTCAGGGTACACTCTTCCTTCGCCGCCAGGGCGGTATCGTTCAGGTAGCGCAGGATTGAGGCGATCCTCTTCGCCTCGGTGTTCAGCCCCCTTCCCTCCAGGAGATGCAGAGAGGGGAAGACAACCGCCGCCACCAGCGCTATGATGAAGATGACCACAAGGAGTTCCAGGAGAGTAAAGCCTTCTTCCGAGATTGCTTCGCTCCGCTTGCAATGACAGAAAAACGATCTCTTTCCTCTGTCTTTCTCTGTTTTACTCTGTCTCACTCTGCTTTATTCTGTCTTTCTCTGTTTTACCCTTTCCTACAAGTCATAATTCCTGATATCCGCGTCCTTGCCCTCGCCGCCTTCCCTGCCGTCCGCCCCGTAGCTGATGATATCGAAGTCCCCCTGCACCCCGGGAGAAAGGTAGAGATAGGGGCTCCCCCAGGGATCCAGGGGGATCTTTCTCTGTTCGAGGTATCCCCCCTCCTTGTAATTGACAGGCATCCTTCCTGTCGCCGGTTTCCTGATAAGGGAGTCGAGCCCCTGGTCGGTACCCGGGTAGAAGCCGTTGTCCAGCTTGAAAAGCTTGAGGGCCGTTTCGAAGTTCCGTATCTGGACCTTCGCTTCGGTGATGCGGGCGTCGTCCGTCTTCCCGATGACCCGGGGCGCCACGATGGCGACGAGGAGACTGAGGATGAACATCACCACGATGATTTCGAGAAGGGTGAACCCGGCACTCCCGCCCGGGCTCCTTCCGCAACACTGATCCCGGTCCCGTGCTTTGTCCTGGAAAAGACGGAACCTCCGTCCCGCTTCTCTATTGCGATACACGCCGCTCATCCGCACTTCCTCCTTCATGCTGTTTCGTTATTTTACCAGTTGGTTCAATTGGAACATGGGCAGGAGCACCGCCAGTACGATAAAGCCCACCGCCAATCCCATAAGGAGGATCATAGCCGGTTCGAGCAGGGAGAGGGCCTGCTGCACCCTCCTGCCGAATTCCTCCTCATAGGAATCCGCCGCCTTGTCGAGCACCACGGCCAACCTTCCCCCCTTTTCTCCCGTCGCAATCAATTGGAGAAGCACCGGTGGGAACCCTTCAAGGGAGGAGGAGAGGCGCGCACCTTCCGCTATCCTTCGCGCCGCTCCGTTGATTCTGCCCTCCAGGACGACATTCCCCACCGCTTTCGCCGAAAGCTCGAGCGCCCGGAGCAGGGGGAGCCCCCCTTCCAGGAGAAACCCGAGGGTCCGGGAGAAGCGGGCGTAATAGAGGCTCTGGACGAGATTGCCAGGCAGCCTGAGCTTCACCGCATCGATCAGGCCCCTCCTCTTTTTCCGCATCTCCCTGGCCCCTGCCGCGCAAGAGAGCGCCGCAACAGCCACGACCCACCAATAGTGGACGAAAAGGTTGCTCAGGCAAATGAGGACCTGGGTGGCGAGGGGCAGGGCGCTCTTCGAGCTCTCGAAGATCCGGACGATTTTGGGGATGACGAAGGCAAAAAGAAAAGAAAGGACCATAAATCCCACCCCGGCCATGAAGGCGGGATAGATCAGGGCGGTCCGCACCTTTGCGCGCACGCCGGACTGCCTCTCCAGAAAGTCCGCCAGCCGGTCCAGTATCTTATCCAGGGTTCCGCTCTGCTCGCCCGCAGCAACCATGGTCCGATAGAATTCGGGGAAGATGCGCGGGTATCCCTCCAGAGCGCGGGAGAAGCTCGCTCCGCCGGATACCCTCTCCCTGACATCCACCAGAAGCCCCTTCCAGAACCCCTTGTGCTCCTCGGAAAGGGACCGCAATGCATCCATGAGGGGAACGCCTGCTGCAAGCAGGGTGGAAAGCTGCCGGGTCAGCGGGGGCAGGAGTGCCGCATGGTTACGGGACGGGAGCCATCTCTTCCCCCCGGAGAGGTGCTCGCGCACCTCCCTGGCGAAGATCTCCTGTCCCCGGATGGCCGAAAGGGCATCCGGAAGGCCGTCCGCCTCGATGGTGCCCGCCACCGGGGAGCCGTCCCTCTTATATCCCTTGTAGTGAAATATCGGCATAATCCTTCTGCGTCACCCTCAGGACCTCCTCGATAGTGGTGCTTCCCCGCGCCGCCTTGTCGAACCCATCGTCACGCAGCGTCTTCATCCCCTTCGACACCGCACAACTCCTGATGCTCTGCGCATCGGTCTTCCCGGTGATCATCCGGCGTATGTCGTTGTCCACCACCAGGAGCTCGAAGATCCCCGTCCGGCCCAGGTATCCCTTTCCCCCGCACTTCCCGCATCCCCTCCCCCGGTACAGGAGCGTTGTCGAGACATACTTCCTCTCCTCCCCGGCAGGGGGATAGGATTCCTTGCAGTGCGGGCATATGGCCCTGACCAGCCTCTGGGCCAGCACCCCTGTCAGCGAGGTCGCCACCAGAAAGGGCTCGACTCCCATGTCGATGAGCCGTGTGACGGCAGAGGGGGCATCGTTGGTATGGAGGGTGCTCAGGACGAGGTGTCCGGTGAGGGACGCCTGGATCGCCACTTCCGCGGTCTCGAAATCCCTTATTTCGCCCAGCATGATCACATCCGGGTCCTGCCGGAGAATGGAGCGGAGCCCCGAGGCGAAGGTGAGGCCGATCTTCGGGTTCACCTGGATCTGCCCTATCCCCTTCAACTGGTATTCCACGGGGTCCTCCACGGTCATGATATTCTTTTCCTCGTTATGGATCCTGTTAAGGGCGGCGTAAAGGGTAGTGGTCTTGCCGCTCCCGGTCGGGCCGGTCACCAGCAGGATGCCGTTCGTCCTCCTCAGGAGTTCCTCCACTCTTCCGGTATCCGTCGCGTCGAATCCGACCTCCCATAGGCCGATGATCCCCTGCTTCCTGTCGAGCAGGCGCAGGACGACCCTCTCCCCGAAGGCGGTGGGCACGATGGATACCCTGATATCGATATCGCTCCCCCCCAGGAGGAGCCGTATCCTGCCGTCCTGTGGGAGACGCTTCTCGGCGATATCCAGGCTTGCCATGATCTTCACCCTGCTCACCAGCGCCTCCTGGATGATTTTCGGGGGCGAGAGGACCTTGTGGAGAATGCCGTCCACCCGCAGCCGCACCTCCATCTCCCGTTCGTAGGGCTCGATATGGATATCGCTCGCCCTCTCTTTCACCGCCTGCTGGAGTATCGCATTCAGGAGCCGTATGATTGGGGCCTCTTCCGTCAGCTCGAGGATATCCTTCGGCCTCTCGAACTCCGTCGCAACTGCGGAAAGGTCCTCCCCGGTGATATTGTCCATCACCTCTTCCGCGGAGCCCACCTGTCCATACAGCCTGTTGACGGCTTCGAGAACGACCCCGGAATCCGCACGCAGCGGCAGGGGCTTGAGGCCGTAGCGCCGCGCAAGCTCCACCAGCGCGAGGATGCCGCGGTCGTCGGCGCACGCCGCCACGAGGCA
>JADLDZ010000292.1 GCA_020846375.1 Nitrospirales bacterium
AACTTCCCGTTATCCATGAATTCGCCGTTTCCGACGATATCTTTCTGCATCAGACGGTTGTCACTGTTTATTCTCCGCTCCGGCAGCGGAAGAAATAGGATTATCAATAAAATTCATTGTCCTCTCCACGATGTCTTACGCAAATAGGATGGAGCGGTCGCACCTGTTCCTGGAGGGGAAAAGGATGAAAAAACAGCAGATTTACCAGACATTCACTTCGTTGACAAAACAAAACGGGTGTCTCTATACTAGGGTGTGTTTGCACACTCTCTTCTGCTGCGACCGGCTGCAGAGTCCCCGGATCATCGTTGCCCCGGACACATTGTCCTCGACGCAGCTCTGCTATGCCTCCGGGCGTTGTGCCCGTGACGCCTTGCCCAGAGACTCTTCGCTCGGCCTCGCAACGAATCCAGTCTGCAAACACACCCTAAGAAAAAATTTCGGGAGGAGAGAGGATGGAAGAAACGGCAGCACAAAGCGCGACCCTGGGCTTTGTCCTGTCCGCGCTCTTTTGCGGCGGACTGGTAGGATTTATTCTTCAAAGGGGCAGGTTCTGCATGAATTCCGCTTTCAGGGATACGATATTCATTCAGGACCTTACCCTGTTCCGGGCTTATCTGATCGCCCTGGCGGTCATCATTGTCGGTGCCAATCTCGTGAACGATCTCGGTTTCATGGAGCTGAAGAGCCAGACATTCTTTCCCCTGGCCAATATCATCGGCGGCTATCTCTTCGGCATCGGCATGGTGCTTGCCAGCGGCTGCGGAAGCGGAATCTGGTATAAGGGCGGCGAGGGACAGCTTGCCGCTGCCATCGGCGTTATGGGCTTTTTCTTCGGTATCGGCGCGACGAATAGCGGCATACTGAATCCCCTGTATAACGCGCTGAGGAGTGTCAGGTTCGAGATAGCGGGGAAGCCCAACGCAATGCTCTGGGAAATCTTCGGAGACACCCTCACGGTGAAGTGGGTCGTCATCGTCCTGATTGCCGTTCTCCTTTTTATCGCTACGCTCAAGGACAAACCCTTCTCTCTGGGCAAACAAAAGGGGTTCTACTGGTCGGTCACCGGCCTTCTCCTGGGGCTTGCGGGGGTCCTGACCTTCTGGGCATCCCAGCACTGGGGCGGCGGTTTTGCCCGGGGAATGAACTTCACTACCCCCACCAGCGAACTTTTCTTTACCATTCTGACCGGCGACGGGAAATCCCGGTTTTTCCCTATGTTCGACATCTTCGGCTTCAAGATAACCTGGGGAGCGTTTTTCATCGCCGGAGTCCCCCTGGGCGCCTATATCAGCGCAAAAATTCTGAAGGAATTCAAATGGACTCTTCCCTCTGCGGGAGAAATGCTGACGGTGTTATACGGCAGTGTCCTAATGGGCTTCGCCGCTACCGTGGCAGGCGGATGCAATATCGGACAGGGGCTTACCGGGGCCGCCACCCTCTCCATCGGGAGCCTTTCCGCCGTCATTGCCATTATCCTCGGAAACTGGACAATGGTCTATTTCCGGTTCATCAAACCCATGCAGGACTAATAGGCAGGGTACGCACAATCGAGACACTCTGCGTATACGGCTCAGGAGACATCACGGCCCGGGGGACCTCTCTCCCGGGCTTTTTATTGCAGAGGGGCTCTGGACCGGCGATGGAAAAAATGTCAGCGGTACCTTTACACTAGGAGTATGGTTATTGATGCGAGAGGGACAGAGTCCCGCGAGCTCTTTCTGAGGCTGCGGGAAATATTTGCCCGGAACTGTACCAGCGAAATCTCCCTTGAGGTGCTCCTTTCCTCCCGGCAGGAAGCGAAGAAGACGAAAGCATTCGCCGGGATGTCGGGCTACCGGACCGCTCTCGATGCGGGAGAAGGATATTACAGCGTAAGGATTACCGGCGTTTCCTGCAGGTGTATCAGGTAGGGCGGTTTTCTCCGGAAGCTTCCCTTTTACAGGCAGAGGACATTCCCTTCATGAAAGAAAAATACAGCGTTGTGGTTGCGGGCGGAGGCCTTACGGGGCTGGCTGCAGCCTATGCCCTGACGAAAGCGGGCATACGGACTGCCGTCTTCGAGCGGGATTCCGCCGTAGGGGGACTCTCCCGGACAGTCCTCCACAACGGCTTCCGCTTCGACTTGGGCGGCCACCGCTTCTTCACGAAAAACGAGAGGGTCAATACCCTGGTCCGGGAACTGATGCGGGGGGAGCTGATCTCCGTCCCGCGGAAGAGCAAGATCTATATGCGGGACACCTACTTCGATTATCCCCTCAGACCCTTCAACGCCCTCTTCGGCCTCGGCATTCCCACTACGGTGAGAATTCTGGCGGACTATTGCACGGAGCGAATGAGGAGCCTGGTCCGAAAACCCGGGCGGATATCCCTGGAGGACTGGGTCATCAGCCATTTCGGGCGCACCATGTTCCGTATCTATTTCAAGGAATACAGTGAAAAGGTATGGGGCCTCGACTGCAGCAGGATAAGCGTGGACTGGGTGGCCCAGCGCATCAGGGGTCTCTCCCTCACCAAGGCCATAAAGAACGCCTTCTTCACGTTCAGCGGCAGGGATATTCCCAGCCTCGTCGACGAGTTCGATTACCCCTCTTTGGGGATCGGGCGCATCTCCGACAGGCTCAGGGAGGAGATCGAGAGGAGCAACTCCGTCTTCACGGGCGCCTGCGTTGAACGCATCCACCATTCCGGGTCCAGTGTCCGCAGTATCGGAGTGCGGGGGAGGGGACAGGGAAGGAGGGTGGAAACAGGCCATTTCATCTCGAGCATGCCCCTCCCCGCGCTGGTGCGCAGTCTCGATCCGCCTCCGCCGAAAGCCGTCCTGAAAGCGGCGGAGCGTCTTCGCTTCCGGGACCTTGTGGTGGTGGCGGTCATGGTGGACCGCAGGAGAGTCACCGACCTCACCTGGATTTATATTCCGGAAAAGAAGATCCCCTTCGGCAGAATCCACGAGCCCACCAACTGGAGCGCGGAAATGGCTCCCGCGGGGAAGACCCTT
>JADLDZ010000293.1 GCA_020846375.1 Nitrospirales bacterium
ACAGCAACCACGCCGATTGTGAAACCTACTCCAGAAGGTAGATGAAGTGCCGGGGAGAGCCGCGCTTCTCCGGAAGAGTAAGAAGAAAGAATAAAAAACGTCATTCCCTCCTCTTCTGCTTTCCCACTGCATGAAAGAGCCTCATGCGCGCCGTGTAGGCACTATCCCGCTGCAGGTGTCTCCCGGTAGCTTACTCCGCCTCTCCCTCCTGGACTTCCTGCTTCGTCCTGGATCTCCTTCTGCTCCTGGCTTTCTGCTTCCTGATTTTTTTCTGTTTCAGCTCTCCGGGAGCGGCATGCCCTGAAAGCCGCTCGATCTTCCCGATCAGTTCGCGCCGGGCGAGAAACCGGTTGACGGACTGGCTCCTGTCCTGCATACATTTCACTTCAAGGCCGGTGGGAAGATGGCGGAGATGAACGCAGGTGGAGGTCTTGTTCACATGCTGTCCGCCTTTTCCCGAGGAGCGCACGAATTTCTCTTCGAGGTCCCCTTCGCTGATGCCCAGTTCCCTCATTTTTTGCGCAAGCCACCGGTTTTTTTCTTCGCTGACTGCAAATACGAGCATACGCGCCGACCTCCTGTGGATGAAATTATAGCACAGGGAGAGGGGTGCCCCGTTTGACTGTATATACCTCTTTTGCTAGCCTTTAAACAGGGGGATTGGCAAAGGAGGGAAAAGAGATATGCTGGCAAGACAGATCATGCAAAAGAACGTGATAACGGTTCCGTTCAAGTCCTCTGTCCAGGAAGCTGCATCGAAGATGAAGGAGCACAATGTCGGGTCCGTTCTTGTCCTTGAGGACGGTGCAAGATTGAAAGGAATGCTCACCGATAGAGATATAGCGATGGAGGTGGTCGCCCCGAACAAGGACCCCAGGTCGACCTGTGTCTGTGACGTGATGTCGCAGGACATCATCACTGCTGAAGCCGACGTTGACATCGACTCCGCGATGAGGATCATGAACAGGGCGAAGGTGAAGCGCCTTCCGCTCATGGAAAACGGCAAGCTGGTGGGGATCATCTCCCTTGCAGATCTTGCCGCCGCCATGAAAGAGCAGATTGACCAGTTCATGGGACTCGAGGAAGCAGTACTGAAGGGTTAATCCCCGTACGGCCAATCCCCTTACCCTCTCCCCTTTTTTCTCATCTCCTTGAATGCCGTGATGAGGCCATTCGTCGAGGCATCGTGGGAAGTGACCGGTGCGTCGCCTGCAAGCTCCGGAAGAATCTCCTTTGCGAGCTGCTTCCCGAGCTCCACCCCCCACTGATCGAAGCTGAAGATGTTCCAGATCACCCCTTGCACGAAGATCTTGTGCTCGTACAGGGCAATGAGGGTGCCGAGCGAGCGCGGGGTGAGCTCCCGGAGGAGGATGGAGTTGGTCGGCCTGTTTCCCGTGAAGGTCTTGAAAGGGGCGAGCCTCTCCCTCTCCTCTTCGCTGCTACCGGCTTTTTTCATCTCTTCCTCCGCTTCCCCCTCCGTCTTGCCCTTCATCAAGGCCTCTGTCTGGGCGAAGAAATTGGACAGGAGCGCGAGGTGGTGCTCTCCCAGGGGGTTATGGCTTATGGCGGGGGCGATGAAGTCACAGGGGATGAGCCGTGTCCCCTGGTGGATGAGCTGGTAAAAGGCGTGCTGCCCGTTCGTCCCCGGCTCGCCCCAGATGACCGGTCCGGTGGAGTAGCTCACGGCATGCCCGCTCCTGTCCACGGATTTCCCGTTGCTCTCCATGTTCCCCTGCTGAAAGTAGGCGGGAAACCGGTGCAGGTACTGGTCATAGGGAAGGATCGCTTCGGTTTCGGCCCCGAAGAAATTGTTGTACCAGATCCCTATCAAGGCGAGGGTCACGGGGATATTCCTCTCGAAGGGGGTACTCCGGAAGTGGAGATCCATCTCATACGCCCCGTCGAGGAGCCCTGAGAAGTGCTCAAAGCCTATAGTGCAGGCGATGGAAAGCCCTATGGCGGACCAGAGGGAATACCGGCCCCCCACCCAGTCCCAGAACCGGAACATGTTTTCCGGGTCGATGCCGAACTTCTCCACTTCCTCTCTGTTGGTGGATATCGCCACAAAATGCCGCCTGATAAATGCTTCATCTCCGGCGGCATCGAGGAGCCAGGCGCGGGCGGTATGCGCGTTCATCATGGTTTCCTGGGTGGTAAAGGTCTTCGAGGCGACCATGAAGAGGGTGGTTTCCGACGATACGTTCTTCAGGACCTCGACGATCTGCGTCGCGTCCACGTTCGAGACGAAATGTGCCCTCATGCCCGGCTTCCAGTAAGGTTTCAGCGCCTCCGTCGCCATGAAGGGGCCCAGGTCCGATCCCCCGATCCCGATATTGACGATATCGGTGATCGCCTTTCCCGTATAGCCTTTCCATTCCCCCGCAAGGAGCCTGCGGGAGAACTGCTCCATCTGCGCCAGCACCGCGTTCACCTCGGGCATCACGTCGCTGCCGTTTACATAAAGGGGAGTGCCGGAGCGGTTCCTCAATGCCACGTGGAGGGCTGCCCGGTGCTCGGTCTCGTTGATGAGGCCGCCGGTGAACATCTTCTCGACGGCGTCCTTCACCCTGCACTCTTCGGCGAGATCGAGGAGAAGGCGGAGGGTCTCTTTGCTGATGATATTTTTCGAATAATCGACCACCATATCCCCGAGCCTGAGGGAGAAGCGGGAGAACCTTTCCGGGTCATCCCGGAACAGGACCGCCATGTGG
>JADLDZ010000294.1 GCA_020846375.1 Nitrospirales bacterium
CCTGTCGGCCCTCCTTGCTCCTGGGCGCTCTTTTCGTTTTCCTTTTTTCCACTTCCTTTTCTATCTTTTGCAGAACTTCCCTCTCCCTTTGCACCGCCTCGGATGACGCATCAAGGTCTTTATGGTAGGCATGCTTCGCCTCAGCCACAATGTCCTCCACATCCTCCCTGATCTCCTCCGCCTTTCCCGCAATCCATTCTTTGAAAGCGTACCCCTCTTTGACAGCGCCGACAAGGGCCGGTCTCGCTTTCTTCGCCGCCTTCCCGAGTCCGAAGGCAGCGAGGGCTCCCAGTGCGCCGCCCGCTAAAAGCCACACATTGCGCTTACTGACAAAATACCCCTCATCGCCCTGATGCCCCTTCCCTTTGCGCTCCTTACCGTCTTCCTTTTCTTTTTCCCTGCTCTCCTTTTCTTTACTTTCTTCCGACATGGCCGATCCTCCTTACGCAAAAAGTGTATTGTTGTGCCGGTACATATGCGCACCCAGCAACGCGATGAATACTATCCCTGCGGCCACATGCAGCTTTGCCCCCCCCGCCACCGCCCCCAACAGGCTTAAAGCCAGTGCGGCGGCCATTCCCCCTTTTCCCACTCTCCGCGCCATCCCGGCGAGATGTGGGAGCGGCGACTCCTTTCTCCCGCTCCCGGCAGGCGGCAGCTCTCCTGCGGACAGGGAGACTCCCCATGACTTTCCGACGATGTCCAGAATATCCTTACTGCTCGCCGCGGCAGTGTCGAAAAAGATCAGGAGACTGCCGGTGCGCTGATTGTAAACGATTTCTCCAATGCCAACGACCGCGAGCAGGCTTCTCTTCAGATCTTCGGCGATCCGGCGTTTCTTCAGCCTTTCGTCCCGAACCCGGATCCGCCCCTCCATCAAACGTATCATTCCATTCCCCTCCGGTCAATCATTGATTTCCACCTGAATAGTCAAGAGCGTTTGCACCGCTGCAGGATCGAACTCGTTTCCTCTGTACGCTGTCCGTGTCGCCGTCTTTTCCTGCAAGGGGGCTCAAGCTGTTCAGCGTCACCAGAACGGTGGTCGCGTTGTGCAGCAGCGCGGAGAGGGCGGGAGAGATCGTCCCCGAGAGACCGAGACCTATCAGGGCGGAGTTGATCCCGGCGATATACCTGAAATTCCGCCCTACCAGGGACATTACCGTGCGGCTGACCTTTTTTGCGTCGATGATGGCGGTGAGGTCGCCGTCCATCAGTAGTACGTCGCTCGCCTCTTTCGCGATATCCGCACCGTGCTTCATGGCGATTCCGACATCGGCAAGGGCGAGAGCCGGGGAATCATTTATCCCGTCCCCCACGACGGCAACCCGATGCCCGCTCCCCTTCAGCTTCCGGATGATCTCCGCTTTCGTATCGGGCAGGGCCTGGGCGTGATACTCCCGGATCCCCAGCCGCTCCGCCACATTTTTTGCCGTAGCCTCGTTGTCTCCGGTGAGCATGATGACCCTTCTGATCCCGGCTTCGTCCAGCTTCCGCAGGAAGACCCCCGTATCATCCCGCAGCGGGTCGTCGATGGCGATGATACCAGCAAGCTCGCGGTCGATTGCCACGTACAGAACCGAAAGACCGCGCTCCGCGAATGACCGGATAACCTCTTCCGCACCGCCCGTATCGATCCCCTCGTCCTCGGAGATGAAATGCCTGCTCCCGACGAGTATCCTTCTCCCGTTCAGGATCGAAGCGATGCCGTGGGCAACGATATACTCCACCTCGCCATGCTCCTCTTCGTGAATCACCCCCTCCTTTCTCGCCCTCTGCACCACCGCAGTGGCGACCGGATGGGGGAAATGCTCCTCCACACAGGCGGCATGCCTCAGGATGAACTCCCTGCTGTACCCTCCGAACGGCACCACCTCCGCTACTGCCGGGGCTGCCCCGGTCAGGGTTCCCGTCTTGTCGAGGACAAAAACATCCGCCCTTGCCAGTGCTTCCACGAATTTGCCCCCTTTTATCAGCACTCCTCTCCGTGCCGCCTTCACCATCCCCGCCATGATGGCCAGGGGGGTGGAAAGCCGTATGGCGCAGGAATAATCCACGAGAAGAACGGAGGCGGACCTGACGAGGTTGCCGGTGAATGCATACGTCAGTCCGCTCAGCAGGAAAGTGTAGGGGACGATCCGGTCCGCCAGCTTCTCCGCATAGTTCTGAACCTCCGCCTTGCGCTCTTCGGACTCCTCGATCACCCTGACGATGCGGGCGATCCTCGTCCTGTTTCCGGCGGCTATCGTCCTGACGGCAAGGGTCCCCTCTTCCACCACCGTGCCCGCATGGACGGAGATGCCTTTTCTTTTCATGACAGGCAGCGACTCCCCTGTCATGGAGGACTGGTTCACCATCGCCTCGCCCTCGACAACGACGCCGTCAACGGGAATGCGACTGCCGGTCCTCACCATAACCAATTCACCCGCGACGAGTTCGTTCGTACGTATCCTCACCTCTCTGCCCTCTTTCCTCACCCATGCATATTCATCGACAACCTGCACCATCCCCGACAGCATCCGCCGCGACCTCTGGCGTGTCCACTCCTCCAGGTAATCACCCAGCTTCAGGAGGAACGATATCACCCCGACCGTCCGGTAGTCGCGCATGCCTGCGGCCACTCCGATAGCAGAGGCATCGAGGGCATCTATATTCAACTTTTTTCTTTTTGTGAGGGCTGTAATCCCTTTTTTCAGAATCGGCCCCGCCCCGTACAGAGCCA
>JADLDZ010000295.1 GCA_020846375.1 Nitrospirales bacterium
CGAAGCTGGTGGTCATCGACCCCATCTGCACCTCTACCGCCTCCAAGGCGGACCTCTATATCCAGCCCAGGCCCTCCACGGACGGAGCCCTCGCCCTCGGCATGGCCCGGTACATCCTGGACCATAATCTGCACGACAAGGCGTGGGTCAACCAGCACTCCTCCGGCTTCAATGAGTTCGCCGATTACCTGAAGAAGAACGTCACCGTCGAATGGGCGTCCAAGATCTCGGGTGTTCCTGTTGCCGTTATCGAGCAGGTGGCAAAGGAGTTTGCTTCGGCAAAACCCGCCTGCACCTGGATCGGATACGGCTTCCAGCGGCATACGAACGGCGGGCAGAACGTCCGGAATGTCGACGCTCTCGCGGCGATGACGGGGAATGCCACCCGCCCGGGCGGAGGGGCGAATTACGCCCACCTGGCGACCTGGGGCTTCAACTATCACGCCATGGTCATGAAGCAGCCCGCAGGCACGGTGGGGAGCGCCCACCGGAACATCAACATGAACAACTTCGGCCAGATGGTGCTCGATGCCTGCAATCCCCCGATCAAGATGCTCTGGACCGCCTGCAGGAACACCATGAGCCAGGACCCGGAAACCCCGGTGGTCAAGAAGGCTCTGGCAGGGCTCGAGCTCGTCGTGGTCGTTGACCATGCCTTCACTCACACTGCGGAAATGGCCGATATCGTGCTGCCTACTACCACCCATTACGAACACCCGGGCGTTAACGTAAGCTATTGGCACTACTGGATCGCCCTCGCGGAGAAGTGCATCGAGCCTCTGTACGAGTCCAAGACGGACCTCGAAATCGCCTGGGCTCTTTCCAAGAGGCTCAATGAGCTGAGGCCCGGCTCCTGCACCTACCCCACGGGAGGAGATATGCAGGAATGGACCGAGAAGGAGTTCAACGACGGGATTCACAAGCTCTTCGGCATCAGCAGCTGGAAAGACCTGAAGAAGGGGCCGCAAAAGGCGAAGTTCCCCAACCCGGGATACTCGGATAACAAGTTCCCGAGCCCGTCCGGCAAATACGAGTTCAAGTCGATCGTTGCCCAGGCCGACGGGCACCCTGCCCTGCCCATCTACAAGGAGCCGATGGCGCCCTCACAGCAAGAGTACACTATCCGGTTCCTGACCCCCCACTCGCGCACGGGTCTCCATTCCCAGTTCCAGAACAACCCGTGGATGATGGCGCACAATCCCGAGCCGCAGCTCGAGATCCATCCCGACCTCGCGAAGGAGCGCGGGATCAAGGAAGGCGATATGGTAAAGGTTTCCAACGACCTCGGATCGGTCACCCTGAGGGCGCGTCTCACCAGGGTGGTGCCGAAAGATGTGGTGGCCACGTATGAGAACTGGTTCTGGAAATCGGACTTCTGCGTGAACAACACTGTCAAGGCGATTCCTGCCGACATGGGGAAGCGCAATACCGGAAACCCGGGCATCGCCTTTCACGACAACTTCGTGAAAGTCGAGAAAGCGTAAAGGAGGCAATCCGATGAAAAGGAAATTCATCTACGACCAGAATAAATGTGTGGGATGCGGCACCTGCGTTCTCGCGTGCAAGAACGAGTACCAGACCCCGCCGGATATCAATTATCGGAGTGTGCGCCCGGCGGACGAAAATCAGGACGTTCCCGAGAGGCAGTTTGTCAACACCGCATGCGTCCACTGTGACAAGCCTGCATGCATGCCGGTCTGTCCCGTCTCCGCCTACAGCAAGCGGAAGGACGGAGTCGTCGTGCAGAACCAGGACGCCTGCATCGGCTGCAAGAAATGCATTGCGGCCTGTCCCTACGGAGCGCCCCAGTATTACGCACCTGCCAACAAGGTGCGGAAATGCGAGTTCTGCTCCTCGAGGCTCGATGCGAACCAGCTCCCTTCCTGTGTGAAGGGGTGCCCTGTGGGCGCGCTGGGGATGATCGACCTCGGTTCGGGAAAGGTCTGGACCTCGCTCGGCACCCTCGCAAAAGTCGAAGGGACGGTGGACAACCTTCCGGAGCTCCCTGACAAGGGCATCACCCACCCGAACCACCGGTTTATCCTCAGGAAACCGGCAAAGCAGGTGCGGTATGCGGTAATAGCCCCCACGTTTGAGAAGAAAAAGGGGCCTGAAGAGAAAGCGGGTTTCAAAGGATAGGATAGCAGTGTGCATTCGCACCGCCCGAAGCAAAACGGGGAGGCTGGCATACCTTACCCGTTGATTTAGTGTATAATGGCTAGTACGGAGCCAGGGATGCAATTAGGCTAACACCCCCTCACCCCCTCTTACCCTAAGAGGGGGGATGAAGAGAGGGAATACGGTCTCCTCCCTCTTGGGAAGAGGGGGGAATACAGATCTCCCCTTCGGAGAGGGGGGACTTCGGTGATCCTACCCCTCCCCTTAGGGTAAGGGGAGGCGGGGAGGGGTTAGCCAGAAAAGAAGGGAAACCGTATATGCAAAAGCGACTATGTACTAGGGTGCGTTTGTACTGGCAAGGGTTCCCGCGGATGCCGCTCCGGCGGCATCCGCACAATACATTACAGTAAAAAAAATAGAGGTGCCCATGATAACGAAAACGGGAGAACGGCAGAGAGGGGGGAAGTGAATACCTGAGAGAGAACAGATAAGTGAAGTTTTCAGGAGAGCAAGAATAGGCTGAACTATCTATTATTAACAAGGGAGGATAAGGTATGAGCAAGTTATTTTCGAAAATTGCTTTTCTTGTAGCGCTCGCTGTTGCTGCTTCAATGCCTTACGGCGCTTATGCCGCCGATGATGCCGTAATCAAGGAGTTGATGGACAGAATCAACAA
>JADLDZ010000296.1 GCA_020846375.1 Nitrospirales bacterium
ACGAGCTCTATGCAGTAGGGCTTCCCCCAAAGCTCGAACTCCACCTTGTCTCCCGGCCTCTTCAGGCCGTTTCTCCATACGTTGGTGGGCAGCACAAGGGGGGCATCCCCGTAGCTGTCGACGAAGGAGATCATCTCCAGGGCATCCTTCGGATGCATGAGATAGAGGATAAACTCTTCTTCGGTGGGAATCCGGCCGAGGGCTTCGGCCAGGGAGTCCCTGAGCCTCCTGAGGTCGTCCTCAGCAACCGAATCGAGGGGAGACGACTCCTTGCGCTCCCGTATCCTTTCCTCCCATTCCTCCCCGAAAGTACTCCGGTACACCCACTCCGCAGGCCAGCCCTGGGGCAGCTTCCCATACCCGCCCAGGAGGAGGTTCTTGAAGTCACCGGGGGCGCTGCGGAAGAGAAGCAGGAGCTCCTCCTGCGCGGAGGGTTCCATGGCCTCGAAGTCCTGCCCCTTCTCTTCGACGAACCGGGTCAGGAGCTGAATCACATGCGCGACCCCGGCCACACCCCTCTCCTTCGCATACCGGTTGATGATGCCGTTGCAGGTGACCCAGGTAATCTGCGAGCCCGGCGTCACGTCAAAGTATTTGATGATCCGGTTGTAGAGGGACATGGCTTTCAGGATAGCGGGCATGAGGTGGAGGAAGCCGCCGTTGTCGGCCTGCTCGAAGGAGCTGGGAAAGGCGCCCCCCGGCATCCGGTGGTATACGACAGTGTAATCGTACCCTTTGAAGGGGGACTCCGCCCAGTCATAGTGTCCGATCCAGTCGCGCACCTTCTGTACCGCGGTCTCCGCCTTTTCCCTGTCGATCATTACGCGGATGCCCGCCTCTTCGAGGTAGGCGATCATCCCCAGGATGGGGGCCTGTCCGTAGAAGCGCGTCAGGGAGTCTTCCTGCACATCGAGGATCTTCGCCCCGGCCCGGGCCGCAGCCAGCAGCGCGGGCATCGCAAGGCCGTCGGTGGTATGCCGGTGGTACTGCACCTCCAGCTCCGGGTACTGCTGCTTGATGGCATCCACGAGGCTGTTGATGCGCTGGGGGCTGCCCACCCCCGCCATGTCCTTGATGCAGAGGATGATCTCATCGACCCCCCCGCAGAGGTCCACAATATCGCGGACAACGCCGAGATAATACCCGTTGGTCGTCCAATCCGCCTGGGTAAAGGAGATGGCGGGCTGGAAGAGCCGCCCCCTCTTCATTACCACTTCCGCCACCGCACGCATGTTCCTGACATCGTTGAGGAAGGAAAAGCACCTCCAGACGTCGATATCCACTTTGGACACCACGTGTTCGATGATGTTCTTCGGGTAGGGCCGATAGCCGAACAGGTTGGTCTCCCGGATGAGGGTCTGCAGCAGCACGTTGGGCATCAGCTCCCGCAGGGTCTCTATCTCCTCGAAGGGGCTCTCCCTCCTGTTCATGATTCCCACATGCCAGCGGGCACCGCCGTGGCATTCCGCACTGAAGAGCCCCATCTCGTTATAGAAGGGGGCGAGCGTCCTGAGATCGTACATCCGGTGCCGGTTCTTGTAATCCGACTGCCCGGCATCGCGCATTCCGGTTGACGTCAGGAAGACCCCGGGGGAGGACCGTACCGTCCTGACGATATCCGAGGGATGCATTCCCGGCCTGATCAGTGTTTCCTTCATACCTGTATCCTCACATCCATTTCTGAGGGCCGAGCGCCGATATCTCGGCAACGTACTTCGCCACCTTCAGCACCTCGTCCTCGCTTTCTACTACCTTGAACATGGAAATCAGCTCATCCATGTGCTCCTCGATAAACCGGGTGGAAAACTCGCCCGCCAGAAAGGCAGGATGCCTGATGATGCTCAGCAGCAGCGGCGCCAGGGTCTTTACCCCCTCTATCCGGATATTCCTGCTGAGCGCCCGGTCCATGACCCGCACCGCGTCCTCCCTGTCCGCACCCGCGGTCATCAGCAGCATGAAAAGGGAATCGTAATACGGGGGGATATCCGCCCCCTCATAGATTCCGGACGCGATCCTGACGCCGGGCCCCTGCGGCGCTGCAAGACGTGTCACGGTGCCGAAAGAGGGGCTGAAGGTCTTCGGGTCCTCCGCATTGAGCCGCACCTCAAGCGCCCACCGGTTACGCTGTACTTCCGACTGTTTGAAGGGTATCCTCTTGCCCATCGCCACATCGATCATGATGCCCACGATATCCAGCCCGGTGATCAGCTCGGTCGTGCCGTGCTCCACCTGCAGGCGGGTATTGACTTCGAGGAAATAGAACTTCTTCGCGGGGGCATCGAAGATGAATTCCACCGTCCCCGCGGTGGTATAGCCTATCTCCCGCATCAGGCGGATGGCGGTGAAGCAGATCTCCTGGCGCAGGCTGTCGTCGAGACTCGGCGAGGGGGCCTCCTCGATGATTTTCTGGTTGCGCCTCTGGAGAGTGCATTCCCTTTCAAAGAGATGGAGCACATTCCCGAAGGCATCCGCGATGATCTGCACCTCGATATGCCTGCCGCGCTCGATATACTTCTCCACCAGGATGGTATCGTCTCCGAAGGACTTCTTCGCCTCCGAACGGGCCTGGGCAAAGGCCTGCGCCATCTGGTCCCCATGCTCCACCTTGACCATGCCCTTTCCGCCGCCCCCCGCAGCCGCCTTGATCATGATGGGGAAGCTCACGTCCTCCTCCTGCATCCACTTGCTGATCTGGGCAATATCAGTTACATTGCTGATGCCGGGGATGGTGGGAACGGTGGCCTTCTGCGCCAGGCTCTTCGCCTGGATCTTGTCCCCCATCTTCCTGATGACCTCGGGAGAGGGGCCTATCCATATCAGTCCCGCATCGAGCACCCGCTGGGCGAACTCATCGTTCTCGGCAAGAAAGCCCCATCCCGGATGAACGGCATCACTGCCGCTCTTCAAGGCGGCATCGACGATCCTGTCCATGTTGAGATAGGACTCAACGGGAGGCGCCTCACCGATATGCACTGCGGTATCCGCCGTGAAAACATGGTGCGCAAGCCGGTCGGGGGTGCTGTAGACGGCGGTGGTCCGTATC
>JADLDZ010000297.1 GCA_020846375.1 Nitrospirales bacterium
AAAGACGGCATGAGGCTGCCGATGACGATAATATCGAGATAGCTGCAGTGATTGCAGACAACGAAAGAGGCACCTCCCCGCCGGGCGCCCGAGGGCACTACCCTGACTCCGAGGAGGAAGCAGCAGGCCCGGGCCCATCCCCTCATCCCCCCGGCTTTCAATCTCATACGGGTTGTCCTATTGACAAAGGGCAGCAGCCCGATGCCCGCGCCGGCCAGGAGAAAGAGGAAATTGGCGGCAAGCAGGAGCGCTGCCCTCCCTGTCTTTCTTATCGGGGACATAACGCCCCCTCCCCGGCGGGAAAACGCCTTTTCAAAAGGAACGCCCCTGCCTGGCTTCGTTGAATCGGTAGCCGCTCATTAGAAAATATATCACGTCCCCCCTGCGGTATAGAGCAAATGACCCCGATGTTCCCCTGTTCAGCCCCGAAGAGGAGATGCGTACAAAGGGAGCGCGCTCAGATATTGTAGTCCCTGATTTTGGTCAGGAGGGTTTTGTAGTCCACCTGGAGCATCGAGGCGGCTTTTGTCTTGTTTCCCCCGGTAATTTCCAATGCCCTCCGGATCGCCTGTCTCTCCACGTTCCGCACTGCCATCGCGGACAATTCCTTTAGGGGGAGGGGCAGGAATGCGCTCTTCTCTTTCTCCTCGATGAGGAGCCCTATATCCTCTATATTGATTACGGCGCTGCCGGAGAGGAGGACCGCCCTCCGGATCACGTTCTTCAGTTCGCGCACATTTCCGGGCCAGGAGTGCTCCCGCAATACCCGCAGGGCGTTGTCCGACAGGCAGCATCCCGGCTTGTTCAGTTCCTTGCACGCCTCCACCAGGAACTTCTGCGCCAGAAAGAAGATATCCTCCACCCTTTCCCGGAGCGGGGGGAGGCTGATGACGAATTCGGAAAGACGGAAGAAAAGGTCCTCCCGGAACCGCTTCTCTCTGACCGCCTGGTGCAGGTCGGAGTTGGAAGCGGCGATGATGCGCACATTCACCTCCACGGACCGTATGCTGCCAAGGGGGTAGATCCTTTTCTCCTCCACGGCCCGGAGGAGCTTTCCCTGAACGTAGGGAGACATATTCTGCAGTTCGTCGATGAGGAGAGTGCCGCCTTCGGCAATCTCGAAAAACCCCTTTTTCCTTTTGTCGGCCCCGGTAAAAGCGCCTTTTTCGTATCCGAAGAGCTCGCTTTCCACCAGGGTTTCGGGGAGGGCTCCCATATCGACCATGACAAAGGGGCCGCTTGTCCTCCTGCTCAGGCGGTGAATGGTCCGGGCGATAGTGGTTTTCCCGGTGCCGGTTTCCCCCTGGATGATGACCGAAAAGTCACTGGGAGACACCTGCTGGACCTTGTCGATTATCTCCAGGATGGCGCAGCTCGTCCCGAAAAAGCCCTCCGAGGAGACTTCCACGGCGGTATGGAGCCTTTTTATCTCTTTCACGAGGTCGGACTGCTCGATGGCCCGTTTCAGGATGACGAAGAGCCTTTCGAAATCGGGGGGCTTGACGATGAAGTCGTAGGCGCCGACCTTGATCGCTTCCACGGCGGCGGAGACATCGGCGTGGCCGGTGATGATGATCATGGGGATATCGGGATCGATTTTCTTCAGCGCCAGCATCGTCTCGATCCCGCCCATGTCGGGCATTTTCAGATCGATAAGGACCGCATCGGGCCTCTCCTCTGCCACCACCTCCATCGCCTCCCGCCCCCCGGGAACGTCGAAGGTGCCGAATCCGGCCTCCCGCAGCGATTCGCTGAAGGCGAACCGGACGAAATCTTCATCATCGACAACCAGCACCTTGTTCATGGCATCGTGACGGCTATCTCATATGTCCCCACGCCGACCGTATCGGCGATGCCTTTCTGCCAAAGGAGCTCCATCGTCCTCACCTTCGAGCTCTTCGCAACCATCAGGATCAGCCTGGGACCGGAATGCGCCATCCCTGCCCAGGCTTCGGCCTTTCCGGGAGTGATGCCGCTTTCCGTCTCCACCTCAAGGACTGCGAGAACGAGGCCATGATTGGCGAGGACCAGGTCCGGGTTCCCCGCGGCATTGACTTGTATCTCCCGGTACTCCCGCGACAGCCTGTGTCTGAGGTGATCGACGATCAGATCATGCAGCAGCTTCTCATTTGCCATGGGAATCAATCCTCCCCTTCTGAAGGGTGTTTCCTATTTCTTCTTCCTGGTGAAATCCACCTGTATCACGTTGCGCGGGGATTCCCGCGGCCTTTCCCCGACAGCGCCCTCTCCCTCCGGCTTCGTCTTTTCCTCCGCAGGGACCTCCAGCGGCTTGCGGTTCTGGAGTGTCACCACGAATTGCGCACCCATCTCAGGAGAGTAGACGGCGGTGATATCGTCAGCCGGTATGGAGCAGCGCTGGGGAGAGGTGCCGAAGACCAATGTCACGGTGATCCCGTATTCGTCCCAGGAGAAGTTCATCTTGCTGTTGAAGACGAGGATGATCCCGTTCTCCTTCTCTTCAGCCGTAAAGCCGCGGGTTCCCAGCAGTACCCTGTCGGAATAGCGCACAAGGATGAATGCCCTGCCCGCAGACTGCAGGAATGCATGGAATATATGTTTTTTCAGTTCGTTCAGCGTTGTGTCGGGTGTTTCCATTTGTCCTGTTTCCGCCTGTCCGGGCCGCCTTGACAAACCGTGGGAAATAGTAAAGTATAGCATATGGTATCCGATTTGCGCTCAGAGGGGATGCTGCGCATCCCCCCCTTCCGGGACGCCCATGTTCACTTCCGGCAGGAAGGCAAACCGCTGAGGGAAGGGGATCTGCGGGAGCTCCTCCTCGCGTGCCGAGGGGTGGGGATCCTGCATCTGGAAGATATGGGGGATAAGAGCGGCATCGGTCTCCGGGTGAAAGAATCGCTTCTGCCCGACCTGCGTGTCAGGTCGTCCGGGTACGCCCTCTCCCGGAAAGGCGCGTATGGTGCGTTCCTGGGGCGGGCAACAGGAGGAGGGACGGCGGAGCTCAGGGAGGCGGTGCGGGAGATTGCGGAGGCGGGCGCCGATTTCATAAAAGTGATCAACTCGGGGATCGTCTGTGCGGGAGGAGACAGGGCCGTATCGGAAGGGGGATTTTCCCCAGGGGAACTCAGGGTGCTCTGCGGCGAAGCGGGAGAGAGAGGGCTTCCCGTTGCCTGCCACGCCAATTCCGACGAGGCGGTCCGGAGCGCCGTCCTCGCCGGGGTCGCTTCCATAGAACACGGTTTTTTCGTGTCCGAAGAGACGCTCCACCTGATGCGGGAGAGGGGGGTTGCATGGACACCCACTGTTATCGCCCTCTTGGGTATCGCCTCCCTCTTCTCCCCCCCTGAAAGGAGATACATCGAAAGCGTGGTGGAGGGGCACCTCCGTTCCCTCTCCCTCGCCGCTTCCCTGGGGGTACCGCTGCGTATCGGCACGGACAGCGGCTCCCGGTGCATACCCTTCGGAGGGTCTTTTTTCGACGAAATGCAGCTGTTCCGGAAGGCGGGGCTTTCCCGGGAACAGATCCTCGCCGCGGCCTGCATGGGCAGGGAGGAGGCAGGAGAGGGGAACTATCTCCTGGTGCGGGAGGATTTCATCGGGACGCGCCGCGTCGAGGCGGTGTTCCGGGAGGGGAGGCGGGTTGCGCCCGCCGGAACCAGCATCCTATGATGCCTTCTTCCGGTAGAGGAAGAGCAGCACCCCCGCGAGGACCATCAACCCGCTCAGCACCTGACCCATGGTTAGGAACCCCAGAACGAACCCGAGCTGGATGTCCGGTTCACGGAAGAACTCCACAAGGAACCGGAAGCTCCCGTAAAGGATAATGAAGAGAGAGGTGAGGACACCCGGCCTCAATCCTCTCCCCTTCACGGTCCACAGGACGACGAAGAGCACCACTCCCTCCAGGAAAAACTCATAAAGCGGGGAGGGATGGCGGGGCAGAGGCCCACCCCCGGGGAAGACCATCGCCCACGGCACATCGGAGGGTCTGCCGTACAGCTCTGCGTTGATGAAATTCCCGAGCCTGCCGAGGCCGATCCCGATGGGTGCGGTAGCGATCACCAAGTCGGCGGCGTGCCAGAAATCGACTTTGAAATGTCTGCAGAAAAGCAGACCCGCACCGATGCTCCCGATGAACCCTCCGTGGAAGGACATGCCTCCATGCCAGACCGCGAAAACCTCGATGGGATGCTGAAGATAGTAGGAAAAATTGTAGAAAAATGCATAGCCCAGCCGGGCCCCCAGGAGCAGGCCCACGATCAGGTAGGTGTAGAGAGTGTCCGCTTCCTCGAGACGGAGAGTGCGATCGGCGGGGCCGCGCGCGCTCCCGGGCATCCGGATCCCTGTCCTTTCCCGCTGTTTTATCTGCCTCCGCACCAGGAGGTACGAGGAAGCGAAGCCGAGAAGGTACATCATCCCGTACCACCGGACGGCAAGTGGCCCCACCCGTACGATTTCGGGGTTGATGGCAGGATAGTCGATCACCGGGCGCCTCCTTCACGCATATCCTTCCATTATACCCTACTCATGAAATTTCTTGCCTTTCAACGGGTGCAACCGTATTCTATAGGGAGAATGCAGGGAGAAATCATGCGACGGTCTGTTTCCGAAGCGCTTTTCGTGTATAATACCTCCGCACAGAACGATGGGTGCGGCTCCGGGTGATGAAGAGAAAACTGAGAGAATATTTTGCTGAGCATCTCACCCCGCTCACGATCACGGCAATCTATGCGCTTGTGGGGTGGACGTGGGTCCTCTTTTCCGACGTCCTCCTCGCGGTATTGTTAAAAACCCCCCCTCTTCTCACCTACTTACAGATCCTCAAGGAAGGGGTCTTTATTTTCGCAACGGCCCTGATACTTTATGCCCTCATCAAGAGGGGCATGTTCACCATTGAGCGCCCTGCACGGCTCCATCAGGCGTCCGAGAGGCGGTTCCACCTCCTCGAGGAGAAACTCAGGGAGACCCTGGAGGAGCATGAGATCATCCTCGAAAACGCCTTGGTAGGCATTGCCTTCACCCGGGACAGGATAGTGGAGAGGGGCAACGAGAAGTGCGAGGAGATCTTCGGCTACTGCAGGGGAGAGGTCATAGGGCGAAGCACGGAGCCCTTCTATCCCTCACGGGAGGAGTTCGAACGGCATGGACAGGAAATCCAGCGGAGCCTTTCCGCGGGCGGGCACTACTCGGGAGAGGTGCTCATGCAGAAGAAGGACCGGTCCCTCTTCTGGTGCAGGCTTTTCGGGAAGGCCCTCGCCTCTTCCGATCTGTCCCGGGGCATCATCTGGATCATCGAGGATGTTACCGCCCGGAGGCAGGCGGAGGAGGCGCTGCGCGCCTCGCAGGAATATGCGCGCAATATCATCGACAGCTCCCTCGATATGATCATTGCGGTGGACAATGACCGCACTATCACGGAGTTCAACCGGGCCGCCTGCGAGACCTTCGGGTATGAAAGAGGGGAAATTATCGGGGAGCATGTGGATGTCCTCTACGCCGATCCGGGCACGGGACAGGAGGTGCATCATACCGTATTGCGGAACGGCAGATGCATCCGGGAGATCCTCAACCGGCGAAAAAGCGGGGAGGTCTTTCCGAGCTTTCTTTCCGCATCCGTGGTCCTCAATGCGGAGGACGAGGTGGTGGGGGTGATGGGGCTATCCCGTGACATCACCGAGCGCAAACGCGTAGAAGAGGAGCTGCTCAGGGCGCGGAAGCTCGACTCCCTCGGGGTGCTGGCCGGGGGTATCGCCCACGATTTCAATAACATTCTCACTGCTATCATGGGGAACATTTCCCTTGCGCTGCTCAGCGGGAGCGGGGGCCACGAAATGGAGAAAAGACTTGCCGACGCCGAAAACGCCTGCCTGAGGGCAAAAGAGTTGACCGGTAAACTGCT
>JADLDZ010000298.1 GCA_020846375.1 Nitrospirales bacterium
GTCCCCGCATACCTTCTCGTCCTACTCTTTTCCTTCATCTTTACCCTCCTGTCGGCCCTCCTTGCTCCTGGGCGCTCTTTTCGTTTTCCTTTTTTCCACTTCCTTTTCTATCTTTTGCAGAACTTCCTTTTCTCTTTTCACCGTCTCCGACGATGTGTCCAGGTCCTTGTGATAGGCATGCTTCGCTTCAGCCACAATGTCCTCTACATCCTCCCTGATCTCTTCCGCCTTTCCCGCAATCCATTCTTTGAAGGCATACCCTTCCTTGACAGCGCCGACGATAGCCGGCCGCGCCCTCTTCGCCGCCTTCCCGAGTCCGAAGGCAGCGATGGCTCCCAGCGCGCCGCCAGCTAAAAGCCACACATTGCGCTTACTGACAAAATACCCCTCATCGCCCTGATGCCCCTTCCCTTTGCGCTCCTTACCGTCTTCCTTCTCTTTCTCCCTGCTCTCCTTTGCTTTGCTTTCTTCCGACATGGCCTGTCCTCCTTACGCAAAAAGTGTCTTGTTATGCCGGCACATATGCACACCCACTAATGCAATGAATACTATTCCCGCGGCCGCATGCAGCTTTGCCCCTCCCGCCGCCGCACCCAGCAGGCTTAAAGCCAGTGCGGCGGCCATTCCTCCCTTTCCCACTCTCCGCGCCATCCCGGCGAGATGTGGGAGCGGCGACTCCTTTCTCCCGCTCCCGGCAGGCGGCAGTTCTCCTGTGGACAGGGAGAATCCCAATGCTTCCCCGATGATGCCCAGAATACGCTTACTGTTCGCTACGGCAGTATCGAAAAAGATCAGGAGACTGCCGGTGCGCAGATTGCAGACAATTTCTCCCATGCCCTTGACCGCAAGCAGGCTTCTCTTCAGATCTTCGGCGATCCGGCGTTTCTTCAGCCTTTCGTCCCGAACCCGGATCCGCCCCTCCATCAGACGTACCATTATGTTCCCCCCAGCCAATCATTGATTTCCACCTGGATATTCAAGAGCGCCTGTACCACCACAGGGTCGAACTGTGTACCCACGTGCCTCTCTACCTCCTCCACCGCCTGAGCCAGCGGCCTTCCCTGCCGGTAGGGCCGATCCTGCAGCAGGGCCGAGAGGGTATCGGCCACGGCAATCACCCTCGCCCCGAAGGGGATATCGTTTCCCCGCAGCCCCTGCGGGTAGCCGTTGCCGTCGAACCTTTCATGATGGCAGAGGGTGATATCCTTTACCCCTCCCTTTGTGCTGAATATCTTTACCGGGGCAACAATCTTCGCCCCGATCTCGGGATGTTTCCTTACATACAGCCATTCCTCTTCGGTCAGCATGCCTTTCTTCTGCAAGACGGAATCAGGGATCCCTATTTTGCCGATATCGTGGAGATGCCCGGCGATATGCACGATTTCGGCCTGTTTCGCCGAAAATCCGATTTTGAGAGCAAGGAGGTATCCTATTATCGCCACATGCTGAGAGTGATTGAACGTATGACTGTCTTTCGCATCCACCGCGTTCCCGAGGGATTCGGCAAACTGGTGCAGGGAGAGGCCGCCCTCTCCGCAGACGTCTCCGATGCACAGCTCTTCTTCCCCAGGCGCAGTCAGGGGAAAAGCCGGCCGTATTGTCAACCCGTTCAGCATAGCTGCACCTGGTTCCTTCCGTTGTTCTTCGCTTTGTAAAGGGCCTTGTCCGCGCTCTCCACAAGATGCTCGATATGCCGTTCAGGAGGGAGCCCGCACCCCCCGATGCTGACCGTCACAAAACCGTTCTTTTCAAAGGGAAGAAACACGCAAGACTCCACTGCCTGCCGGAGGCGCTCCCCTATCATCTCCGCCTCCGCGAGAATGGTGCCCCTCAGAATTACCAGGAATTCCTCCCCGCCCCACCTGCAGAGGAGATCCGGCCTCCGCAACACTTTCCTGAGAAGCGCTGCGAGATGCTTCAGCACACCGTCTCCCGCTGCATGTCCGTAATCATCATTGATCCTCTTGAAATAATCAACATCGGCCAGCAGCAGGGAAAGGGGGATCTGGTTGAGGACAAACTTCTCATATTCGCTCTTCAGGATACCCTCCGTTGCGTGCCGGTTCAGGCACCCCGTGAGGTTGTCATAATGCGCTTGGTTCCTGATCGTCTCGTAGCAGCTCTTCAGAGGACGTACGGTTATATTCTCTGCAAGTTCGACAGGAAAGGCCAACCGGGTATTGTTCAGTCCGACTACGACTTTCCTGCTCACCTGTTGATCCTGATGCAGCAGGTCGATGATCGAACCCTCCCTGATCCCCATATCCCTGAGCCTTTTTATCCCCTCGACATCCCACTTTACGGCAACCACCTCAGCCGACTCTCCCGTATACATCTCATGCATGCGAATTACCATCGGTTTCCCCCGGAGACATATTTACATCGGCTTCTCTGTGCGCTGTCCTTGCCGTCGTCTTTTCCTGCAAGGGGGCTCAAGCTGTTCAGCGTCACCAGAACGGTGGTCGCGTTGTGCAGCAGCGCGGAGAGGGCGGGAGAGATCGCCCCCGAGAGACCGAGACCTATCAGGGCGGAGTTGATCCCGGCGATATACCTGAAATTCCGCCCTACCAGGGACATTACCGTACGACTTACCTTCTTGGCGTCAACGATGGCGGTAAGATCGCCGTCCATCAGCAGTACGTCGCTCGCCTCTTTCGCGATATCCGCACCGTGCTTCATGGCGATTCCGACATCGGCAAGGGCGA
>JADLDZ010000299.1 GCA_020846375.1 Nitrospirales bacterium
CGCTCTTCTGATCAGCTCGGCGGAGAGGGGGGAAGCGGCTTTCCTCTCCGCTTTCATATCGATCACCTTTATCGCCGGGCGTGCCTCTCCGCGCACTTCCCCCATTCTCCCCTGCATTTGTTTCCCGCCTCTCTCCTGCACGCCCGCCTCCCGCATCCCCCCGCGCAGCAAGGTGTATTTGCCGATGCGTGCATTATAGACTGACTCGGTGGAGGGACACGGGGACGACAGGAGCACGCAGGAATTCCCGAGATAGCCCCGCATCACGGCCACGTCCCTGGCGTTGTATTTGAGACGCTCCTCCCCTTTGTACGAGGGGCTGTGCTCTCCCATGACCATAACGAGGGAAAGGCTCCCGAAGGGTGCGAGCACCGCCGACCGCGTTCCCAGCACCACATCCGCACGGGACGAAAGGATCCTGTCGATATTCTCCACCCGCTTCCCTTTGCTCAGCTTGCTGTGCAGGATGCAGAGACGTTCTCCCACAAGGGGCTGCAGCAGGGATTCGAGAAAGGAGATCCGGCCGATTTCCGGCACCAGGACAAGAACTCCCCGGAGAGCGTCTCCTCCCCTCCGGAGAATATCGAGCAGAAAAAGGTGCTCAAACCGGACCGAAGGAGAGGGAAGGAGCAAGGAACGGTAGCCCCCCTGCTCAAGGGCAGTCCGCACCACGGCCGTCGCGCCTTCGAAATCAGGGAATGCGCACTCCCGCAGGGTTTCTGCGTAAGGGGGCGACGGCGCAACAGGACTCTCCGGGGGGGGTGCAGCTCCCTCTCCTCCGTCCCTTTTTCCCCTGCCCTTCCTCCGCAGCTCCCTCCCCGCGAGGGCCTCCTCGAAAAAGCTGCTCTTCAGCGCGAGTCCCAACGGTGTGATATAATAAGAAGAAAGCCATTTCAGAAACTGGATGGCCTGTTCGGTCGCAAAGGTCCGGTGCACACTCTCCAGCTCTTTCAGCTCTTTCCTGAAGGTATTCTCTTCCTCTCCATACATCCCGACGACGAGACCATACGCAGTTCTCCCCCTGAGGGGCGCCTTCACGATTCTACCCTTCAGATCCGGGGACATCCCGGCAGGCACTCTGTAGGTAAGCGGCGGAAGTTTCAGGGGGAAAACCACATCGGCGTACATACCGGATAGCATAATGGATAAAGGTTTTTAAAACAAGGGAAAGCGGGCATTTCATTGACAATACTCCCTGAAAACAAGTAAAATTTTCATAGAATACCATTCCAGAGGTGAAAAAGATGTTCGAAAAATTCACGGAAAGAGGAAGAAAGATAATCATATATGCAAAAGAAGAAGCCGAGAGGAGGAGCAACGACTACCTCGGCACCGAGCATCTTCTTTTAGCGATGTTGCGGGAAGAAGACGGCGTCCCCATTACCATCCTCAAGAAGATGGGGTTGAACATAGACGAGGTGAAATTCGAAATCGAGAAGAACCTGCCTGTGGGCGGCAACCTTCTGACTTTCGGGGACATCCCGTTCACACCGCGGGCGAAGAAGGTGCTCGAACTGGCGATCGAAGAGGCCCGCCTTCTGGGCCATAACTATATCGGGAGCGAGCATCTGCTTCTCGGCCTCATCCGTGAGGACGAAGGCATCGCCGGCAAGATCATCAGGAATCTTGGCGCCAACCTCCTTGCCGCGCGGCAGTTGACCATCAACCTTGCCATCAAGCCGCAGTTCCAGCAGTCGCACCAGAAGGAGCGGAGGAAGACGAATACCCCCGCCCTGGACGAATTCGGCAGGGACCTCACCCTGCTTGCGGTGGAGGGGAAGCTCGACCCGGTCATCGGCAGGGAGGACGAAATCGAGAGGGTGCTCCAGATCCTCGGGAGGAGGATAAAGAACAACCCCGCCATCATCGGCGAGCCCGGCGTCGGGAAGACCGCCATCGTGGAAGGCCTTGCGCAGAAGATCGTCGCAGGAGACGTTCCCGATACACTCATCGGCAAGCGGATCATCTCCCTCGACCTCGGCGCCCTCATCGCGGGCACGAAATACAGGGGGCAGTTCGAAGAGCGTCTGAAGGCGGTCATGCGGGAGATCCTCCAGTCCGAGAACGTGATCCTCTTCATTGATGAATTCCATACCCTTATCGGTGCGGGGGCTGCGGAGGGCTCCGTGGATGCTTCCAACATGCTGAAGCCCGCCCTCTCGCGCGGCGAACTGCAGTGCATCGGGGCGACGACCCCCGACGAGTACAGGAAATATATCGAGAAGGACGGCGCGCTCGAAAGGAGATTCCAGGCCATTTACATACAGCCGCCCACCGTCGAGACGGCCATCGAGATCCTGAAGGGGATCAGGCCGCGCTATGAGAACCACCACAAGGTGAAGATAAACGACGACGCCGTGATCGCTTCCGTCAAGCTCTCCGACCGGTACGTCACCGACAGGTTCCTTCCCGACAAGGCGATCGACGTCATTGACGAAACCGGTTCGCGGATCAAGCTCAAGAGGTCGACCATGCCCCAGGAGCTGAGGGATATGGAGACGGAGCTGATCCAGCTTTCCAAGGAGAAGAGCCTTTATGTCAGGCTCCACGACATCGAGAAAGCACAGAACATCAGGGCGCAGGAAGACAAGCTGAAGAAGACCTATGAGGTTCAGTACAAGAAGTGGAGAGACTCGCTGAACAAGGAGGTTCCCGTGGTCAGCGAGGAGGATGTCACCTACACGGTTTCGAAGATGACCGGCATCCCCCTGTACAAGATGGAGGAGACCGAGTCCGAGA
>JADLDZ010000300.1 GCA_020846375.1 Nitrospirales bacterium
AACTGCACCCACCCGTTCTCTTCACCGGGGATAGCACGCCTGAGCGCCTGCAATCTCTTCTTGCAGAACAGGGGGAGCGGCTGGCGGTCCTATCCGATGAGGGGGGAATTTTCGCAGTCATGGCCGGCCTGTATTCGGGAGGCAGGACGAATATAGACGTAGTTCTGAAAGGTCACACCGGAAGAGCTGTCCGCGTAGACCGGCAAGGCCGCACGGTTTATCTGAACGAGCCTGCGCTTACCTTTGGGCTCTGTATCCAGCCGGACATCATCCGCCAACTATCAAAGACTCCCTTCCGGGGGAACGGATGTCTCGCACGTTTTCTTTTCTGCATTCCTCAAAACAATATAGGGACCCGGACACCACACAGTAAGCCAATTCCCGGGAGCGTGAAGGCCGCATATCAAGTGGGCATCCACAGACTCTTAAACATACTACCAGCCTACGATGAGCACGGCAAAGAGGCACCGCGGATACTGACCCTTGACCGGGGAGCAAACGAAGAATGGGAGGCATTTTTCGCCTTTGTTGAGGGCAGTATAGGAGAGGGCAAGGAGCTTGAGCCTATACAGGACTGGGCCGGAAAGCTACCAGGGGCGGCACTGCGCATTGCCGGGCTCATGACAGTTGTTGAACAAGGCGAAGCGGCACGGACAATACCAGCCGGAACCATGGAGCATGCCTTAAACCTTTGTGAGCTGCTCATTCCGCACGCACAAGCAGCATTCGATCTGATCGAAGGCGATGACTCACAGCATGATGCCAAGCATATATTGAAGTGGATATTGGCGAGGGGGAAACCTGCCTTCGGGAAATCAGATATGTACCGGGAACTCCGTCGATTCAATGACGGCAACCGGCTTGCTAAGGCTCTCCAAGTGCTTGCTAACAGGCATATTATCAGTGACCCGATAGCGGCACCAGCAGGAACGAGAGGCGGCAGGACTTCAATAACCTATAAAGTGAATCCTGCAATTTCCTGGAAGGATGTGTGCGTATAGAACGTATAAAACGTATAGAACTGGGCAATTATCGCAGGTTTTATACGTTCTATACGTTTTATACGCAAGGGAGGGAACAGAAAATGAAGTGGAGGGCGTTCATGAAAAAAGACCAAGACGACAGGGAAACTCTTCGGGAAACTTTCGAGCACCTCTTCCAGGAGCACGCTGTGCGGATGAAGAGCTACCCGACCACCATCGATGAGATCAGGGCGCACGACCCGGAAGCGGCGGATGAGATCGTCCAACTGTCGAGGGCGATGGACCAAGCATGGTACCGGGAGGACCTTCCGGCCTTCAGGGAGAGCATGACCAAACTGGAGGAGCGGTATCTTCAGGCGATAAGAGAGTTGTAATTTTTTTTCACATTGGATCAGGCATCCGATGGGGCTTTGTAACATACTGAACTAAAAACTATAAAAGCTGGTTGTCCCTAAGCTGTCACCATGAAAGAGGGGAATAAAAACATAGAACCGAGGAGACGGCTCATCTCCATAAAAGAGGCAGGGGAGTATCTCTCCCGCTCTCACTGGACCGTTGCGGAGATGGTACGCACCGGCAAGCTCCCCTATGTCCGGGATGGCAGAAGGAAACTTTTGGACCTTAAGGACTTGGATGCGTGGATTGACGGCAACAAGTTCATCGAACACGATACCGGAACACTTCCCTACCTGAAAGAAATCTCTTGACATAAATATACCAATGGTATATTATAACGCATGACACCGGAAGAGTTAAAAATATGGCGGAAACAAAGAGGATACACACAGGAGGAACTGGCAAAGATTCTTGGCGTTACCAAGACCACGGTTTACCGATGGGAGGCAGCAATGAGAGAGATTCCACCCTTCCTCGCGCTTGCCCTTGAGTGCGTGGAAAAGAAAAAAGGAGGTGAACAGAAGAGGCAAGGGACAACGAAAACGAAAGGAGAACCTAACCATGGGAAGCGTTTATAAGCGCGGTGGAGTGTGGTGGATTAAATATTACCGCAATGGGAAGCCCTTCTATGAAAGCAGCGGATCGGAAAAGGAGACGGACGCGAAAAAGCTTCTCAAAAGCAGAGAAGGCGACATCGTAAACGGTAAGTTTCATGGCCTGAAGGTAGAGCGCATTCTTTTCGACGAGCTCGCAGAGGGCCTTCTCGATGATTACCGGATCAACGGCAGGAAATCCCTGGAACGAGTGGAGTGCAGCTTGAAACATCTCCAGCAACATTTCGCAGGGACGAAAGCCGTGAGCATCACTACCAGAGAGATTCAGCGGTATATCCTAAAACGGCAGGACGAGGAGGCCAAGAACGGAACCATCAACCGGGAGCTCTCCGCATTGCAACGAGCCTTCACCCTGGCATCACGGCAGACTCCACCGAAGGTGGTAAACGTCCCATTCATTCCGAAGTTGAAAGAGAGCAATGTCCGTACCGGATACTTTGAGCACATGGACTACCTGAAGCTCAAAGAGACATTGCCGGAACACCTGCAGCCAGTTCTTGTCATGGGGTATCACACCGGCATGAGGAAAGAGGAGGTCCTCTCCCTGCAATGGTCTCAAGTCGATATGGTAGAGGGGAAGATAACTCTCACCCCAGAGTCTACCAAAAACGGCGAATCCCGCATAATATTCCTTTCCGGGGAGCTGTTTCAGAGCATCCTGAATCAAAAAATACTCAGAGATGAGAAGCACCCCGCGTGCCCCTATGTGTTCTTCAATAATGGAGAGCGGATCAAAAAGGACTTTCGTGATTCATGGCAGATGGCATGCAAGGTTTCCGGGAACAAAGGACGACTTTTCCATGATCTTCGGAGAACGGCGGTACGGAACCTCGTACGGTCCGGCGTTCCGGAAACAGTAGCCATGAAGATTTCCGGACACAAAACACGGGCCGTCTTTGATCGCTACAACATAACCAGCGAATCAGACCTGAAGAGTGCGGCGGAAAAGGTAGCACAGTTACACAGGGCCGCCGTTGAGAGAAGGGAACAAGTGGACGGTGACAAAATGGTTACATTCAGGGAAAGTGAGGTTGAGGAAAAACCGTGATAACCTTGCAACTATTTGATTTTAAATGGTGCGAGAGAGGGGAGTTGAACCCCTACGGATTGCTCCACTGGATCCTAAGTCCAGCGCGTCTGCCAGTTCCGCCACTCTCGCTCGTATTAACTCTTTGATTATACCTGTTTATTGATACTTTTCCTCTCTTGATCAGATCCTGTGCATCCTGTGTACCCGTTTTTGGCGCCTATCCCACTGCAGATCGATCCAGGGCGGACAACAAAACTTATGCACCACAAGCCGTTGTTTATTATTTTTCTGAAGAACTCCTTATTCACCTGTCCCATCCTCAAGAGCCGGGAACCCTAGTCCCTCTACCTCCTGCAGCGTCTTTCCCGCAATACCCTGCAGGTCTCCATACATCCCGACAGTTGACTGCATTACACGATTAATCTGTTCCTCGCGTTTGGCCCATTGTTTTGAAATCGCCTTCTTCTCTTTATCGAGGTCTTCCTGCATGGAAGAGAAGGCTTCGACAATTGCCTGAATACGTTGACGGAAACGCGGGCCGGTAAGATATTGATAGACCACCTCCATTTTGGTTTGTTGCCCCTCTGTAGCCTGCCGGGCGGAAGCGACCTCAATAAGTGTATGGCGAAGGGTCACAGCAACAGGCACTGCTGCCCGCGGATGCGTCACCCATACACCATCGACTAACTCGAACGTTTCTACACCCTTTGGGAGAGCCTGGCTGACAATTACGGCAATTTCCGCTTTAGCGGTTCGTTGATCGTCGCGGAGCTTTCCGAGCCATCCATCGCTCCAGTTTTTGGTGCGTTTCGATTCCCACAGAATGGTGCCGCAGGTCTGACCGAAGGGTCCGCACACACGATGCAAGATATCACCTCCGTGTTCACCCTTGGGGACGGGTTCGACGGCGTCGCGGGGAAACTTTGTGCTTAACAAGGCTTCAAGTTCAAGTTCCTGAACTTCACCCTGGAGTTGCTGGGAACCTTGCTCGGCCTTTCGCTTGAGCTCCTCAATCTGTTTTTGCATCGACGCAATGGTCTGCTCTTTTTCAAGCACTTTGAGTTTTAGCTGCTCCTCGGCTTCTTTGAGTGCTTGCTTGCGTATATCGGCAAGCCCCTCCTGAATTCTCTTTTCAACAGTCAGGTCAAATTCTCGCTTTGCATCGTCAAGCTCACGCTGTTTCCGAATGAGTTCCGCCTGTGCTTTCTGTGCCTCGGAGAGTTTCTCCTCCCGTTGCTTGAGGACTTCCTGGAGATCAGTAATCTCCTTGTCTTTCTGCTCAAGGTCGGTTGCCATGGCAAGCCTGACTCTTTTGGCCTCTTCGGTAGCGATTCTGGCACGTTCCTGTCCCAGCTTTTCAGCGACTTGATTGTCAATGGACTCTTTTGCTTTTGTAAGAGCCTCTTCACTCTGGCGTAGTGAGATATCGCGCCTGGTAATATCGGCATCTTTTTCCGCCAGTTGTTTTTGAAATTGTCGTCGTGTGGATTCTATGAGCGGGGCTGCGAGAGATTCAGTGAGTTTAATCTCAGCCTTGCATTTTGGACAGGTAATCGTTGGCTCTGTCATACGCCTCTCCTGACATCAGCCCCCCAGCGTGTACAAGGGAGTGCGGTTTATTGCAATTCAATGCCTGCATTAAGAATATTCTTGTTTTGTATATATACAAAAAAGTTATTAATAATAGTACGTTATGCGTACCAAAAACAAGCCTTATTTTTTATGAATAGAATAGGGAAACTGACCATAGCGTCGGGGAATCAGGTATCAATTCCGGCAATCGGACAGCAATACCCAAGAGACTTTCATTTTTTGGTCAACAAAGAGAGACAACAGCCGATCAGGGCGACTCCCCACAAGGGGTTTTCGCACAAGCACCTTCCGCTACGGATATGCGGATACCGTCGGGTGCGTTCCTTATGAATACGCCCGTTCGAGAATGGCGGTCACCTCATCCACGGTCATGGGCACAGGGGTCAGCTTATAGAGGCTTCCCATGGTGTAAAAGGAATTCTCCGCGATCGCCCTGAGGTCCTCCCGCTTCACTCCATACGCGGAGAGCTTCTCCTCATGCAGTCCGATGTTCCGGATGAGCTTCTTCAGCGCGATAATGAAACCGAACGCCTTGTCCCTTTCCTCTTCAAGGGCATAGAGGTCCTCGCCCATCGCGGCAGCCATGTCGGGAAAGCGCTCCGGGTGCCGCTCCGCAAGCCAGCTGAAATAGGAGACGGAGAGCATGGTGAGCCCCGCACCATGGGAGATCCGGGGATAATACGCACTCACTGCATGCTCCAGTGAGTGATGGGAAATGCAGCAGGAGAGGGACTCGCAGATACCCGCCCCGGTGCTTGCCCATGCGAGCTTTGTCCGTGCTTCAAGGTTGCTCCCGTCCCTTACTGCGAGGGGCAGATAGCGGGCGATCAGGCCGATGGCTTCCAATGCGAGGTGATCGCTCGCCGGCTGACTTACTGTGGCAAGGTATGCTTCCACCGCGTGGAAGAAGGCATCCATGCCGGTGCCGGCGGTCACCTCTTGCGGCACACTCAGCATGAGCTCTGGATCGACGAGGGAGAGGACAGGGAAGGTCGCATCGGTGCCCCATCCTATTTTTTCTCTTGTAGCGCTCTTCGTGATGACCGTCCAGGGATCCGCCTCGGTGCCGGTACCCGCAGTGGTAGGGACCGCCACGATGGGCAATGCGCCGTTCACCGGCACTTTCCCCCCGCCGCTCCCCCCGACGATGTAGTCCCAGTATTCTCCGGGGTTCTTCGCCATCACCGCAATGCTCTTCGCCGAGTCGATTGTGCTCCCCCCGCCCAGGCCCACTATAAAGTCGCAGCCGTTCTCCCTCGCAAGAGCGGCGCCTTCGTCCACATGTTCAGAAACAGGGTTGGAGAGGATTTTGTCGTACACGACGGATTCGGCCCCGTTCCGCCGGAGGTACTCCGCAACCCGGTCGAGATATCCGTTTTCACGCATGGCGCCTGCGGCGCCGATGACGACGAGCGCCTTCCGTCCGGGCAGGGGAACCGCAGCAAGCTCCTTCAGCCTTCCGACGCCGAAAAGGATCCTCGTGGGCATGTAATAGGAAAAGGCAAGGCTCATTGCATCCTCCTGCTACGGGACAACTTTATTACTGTCGTGTACGCGGTGCCACAGAAAGGGAAAAAGCGGGGGAGAGGGATAGCTTCCCATCTCCCCCCGCTTTACTGGATACCCGCAATAGTGTTATAGACAGACTGCAAAGCGCTGCTGTCCGGGGCGCTCAGAAAGAGCCCGCCCGTCTGTGAGGAGAAATCTTTAAGGACGCTCTCTGTTTCAGCGGTATATCCCTCTCCCTGCAGTCCTATCATATACAGGGGAATGCCGAGCTGCTGCGCGTATGCCATGACATCCTGCATCTTCGCCGCGCTTCTGTCCCTCCCCGCACCTTTCATGACACTGAAATTGTCGAGTCCGTCGGTCATGACGATGATGGCCCGCCTTCGTGTTGCGTCTTCAAGGGCGATATCCTGGAGCGCCCGGTATATCGCATCATAGAGGGCGGTGTATGCACCTGTCTGGAGGGCGTCAACGGCGGCGGTGAGCAGTGCCTTGTCCCCGGTAAAGGGTTGCTGTACGATAACGGTGCCGTCGAAACCGATCACGGCGCCCCTATCGGCGGTTCCCATATAGCCGATATACGTCTTCGCCGCCGTCTTTGCATCGGCAAGAGGCTTGCCGCTGCCGTCCGGTCCATCCATGCTCGCGCTCTTGTCGATGACAAGGGCAACGGAGATGCCCTTCTCGTCCACCGTGATGTAGTAATTGGCCAGGGAGGTCAGGCCGTCACTGTCCTGCACCTCGACGCGCGCGTTGTAGGAGCCTTTTGCCGTATAAGCATGAGAGACTGTTCCGGCAGAGGACCAGCCGGTATCCCACTGTCCGTCACCGTCGAAATCGAAACGGTAGGAGAGCGCAGCGTCGGAATCGTCCGTGGAGGCGGTCGCATCAAGGCTCACCACATCCCCGACGTACGGGTTGGCGGGAGATGCGGTCAGGGCAGCGACGGGGGGCATAAGGGTGCGGACATCGGAGCATTCGGCCAGCACTCCGTTCGTCTGCTCGATGCAATACTCCGCCTTCGATGGTGCAAACCCGAGGTCCTCTAGGAAGGGAATCGGCTCGTTTGTCCACTCGATGGTTCTCAGCACCGTGGACGTATTCTTCGTCAACGCTTTCGCCGCATCCAGGAAGGGTGCGGCGTTGATTCCGTCGGTGTCCCAGAGCATCTGCGCAAGGATATTCCAGTTTGTCCCATTGCGGAGGAAATCAGCCAGCGCCTCCGGAAGGGCAAGGGAGTCGCCCCCGTTGACCGCTTGCGCAAAATCGGCGAGACCGGCAATGCTCCCCGCCTGCTCCGCAATCTTCGTCATAAGGGATGCAATGCGGTCCTCCGTCCCGAGTCCCGCAACGGTTTCGGTGAACAGCCCCATCATGATGAGGGTATTGTACCAGGTGGCTGTCCCGACAATGGTGGCGCCGGCATACTGCGCCTGGCCTGCCGGGTCGTACGGCAGCCCCCAGTTGTTCTCATCCACCGAGAACCCCTTATACAGCTTGATGCGGTACCGTCCGTCGGCAAGCGAGAGCGATGTTTCCGCAGGGGACGATTTCACGGCAGGGGGCCACCACTGAAAGTTTGAGAAGCTCTTTACCCTCTCGATGACAGCGTAGTGTTTATTGCCCTGGGAATCGGTGATATCCGTCCCGTATACCACCATTTCAGGGTTCTCGATGGCGACAGTGCTTCCATCTCTGTCAAGAACGCGTACCATACCTGAGGAGCCGATGTCCCGGTACGCTCGCGCTTGCGTGCCGTTCAGAGCCTCCCCGGTGTCCTTGATGAGGGCGAAGGCGATCTTCACCGTATCCGGGTTCGTGTCGGGATTGAGAAGGTTTTTCGGATCGCTTGCCAGGAGAGATTCGATCTTGTCCGTGAGCTGCGGGAACATGGAAGAGGAGACCGCTTTTTCCATGAATTCCTTTTTCCTGTCTGCAGAGAGGGACAGCACATAGGGGTTCATCCAGAGCAGTCCCTTTGCGATTTCTTCACTGTTGATCTCTGCAGTGCCTGATGTCGCCTCGAAGTAGGAGTAGAAGAGCGGAGTCCCCTGGGCGTCTGACAGAATGGCCACCTGACCGCCGCCGGTGTCGGTAGCCACCGCGTAGACGGATTTTCCCTTTGCAGGGTCTATCCCGTATGTTCCATACAGGGTGACTACGGAGAGGGACTCGCTGTTCAGGCTCG
>JADLDZ010000301.1 GCA_020846375.1 Nitrospirales bacterium
ATCGATGTGATCGCCACGGACCATGCTCCCCACCACCGCGATGAGAAGGAAAGGGAGTTCGATAAGGCTCCGTCCGGGATCTCCGGGCTCGAAACCGCCTGGGGGCTGAGCCTGCGGCTCGTGCAGGGCGGGGTGCTTTCCCTGCACCGCCTGGTGGAGGCTCTTGCAGTGAATCCCGCCAGGATACTGGGGATCGGGAAAGGCACCCTCGTACCGGGCTCCGACGCCGACATTGTGCTGGTGGATACGGAAAGCGAGAGGAAGGTCGAAGCGGACCGCTTTGTCTCGAAAGGGAAAAATACTCCTTTCTCAGGATGGCGCCTGCGCGGCGCTCCCGTAACGACCATCGTAGGGGGGAGGATCCATGAAATACGACAATAGATTTCTGCACCGTCCTGTGCCGTCCCGGGCGGGCGCTCCGGTTCGCTAGGACGCCTATGCGCCTCTTCGGCTATATCGTCGACCAGGAAATTGTTTTTCTCTCCGGCATCGGTGCGGTGCTCCTGCTTATTGTCCTGCTCTGCGGTATGGTGCGCAGGGCGGGAAGGACCGGGAAAAGACGGCGGAGTACGGCAGCTCTTGAAAAAGCCGCCCTTGCCGACGGAGGCAAGGAGGAAACGCCGCAGGAGAAGACTGCCCCGGCAGGGCCGCCAGAGTCTCAATCAGAGTCTGAAGAGGTGCGGGGCAGGGTGGACAAGCTGGAAACGGAGCTGAAAACGGTGGGAAGGAAAATGGACCTGCTCTTTTCCCTCTTCCCTCCTCTGCCTTCTCTCTTCCTGCTGGGTGCGTCCGAAGAGCTCCGGTTGTCGGAGGAAGAGATAAGAAGACAGGCAGCGTACGTGATGGAATCGGCGGGCCTTGCCCCTGCTGCGGTGGAAGGGCGTACCCAGGAGAAGGGAAAGGAGGGACAGGACAGTCTTGCGGAAAGGATAGCCGGGGCAGCGGCGCTGCGGATGCGTGAGATCGACCGCTGTTTCGGGAGGCCGGTGGGGGACGCCTCCTTCTACCTGGTCCTCGGCAATCTCTCTTTTGAGAAGAAAGAGATGGAGACCGCACTGTCCTGGTACGACATCGCCCTGGAGAAGGACCCCGGCTCTCCCCTTGCCTGGTGCAACAAGGGAGCTGTTCTGGAAAAAACCGGGCGCTTCGAGGAAGCACTGGCCGCCTTTGAAAGGGCCCGGGAAGCCGATCCCGGCTACGCACCCGCCTGGTATGGAAAGGGCATGGTGCTGGGGGAGCTCGGCCGCATGGAAGAGGAGCTTGAGGCCTATGAGGGGGCGATCGAAAGGGACAAGGGGTACGCGGATGCCTGGTATACCAAGGGGATCGCGCTGGGAAACCTCGGTCGCTACGAAGATGCCCTCTCCGCCTACGACAGGGCGATAGAAGGGAGGCCCCATGATGCTGAGGCGTGGTATAACCGCGGCCTTGCCCTGAGCTACCTGGGCCGCCATGAGGAAGCGCTCCTCTCGTATGAGCATGCCGTCCGGATCAAGCCCGACGAAGGGGAGGCATGGTACGGGAAGGGCTTCACCCTGAGCAGCCTGGGCCGCCATGAGGAGGCGCTCCACGCTTATGACAAGACCCTCCGGCTGAGAGAGGACGATGCCATGGCCTGGCTGGGAAAAGGCGTAGCCCTGAACAAGCTGGGGTTTCCCGACGAAGCGCTGCATGCCTTCGACAGTGCCATCGGGCTCAGGCAGGACTACGCGAAAGCATGGTACCACAGGGCGCGCATTTTTTCCGTGAGAGGGGAAAGGGAAGGCGCACTGGAAAGCCTCTCCCAAGCGGTGAAAACGGAAGAACACTACAAGGAAAAGGCTAAAAAAAGCCGTGATTTCAAAAGCCTCTGGGAGGATGACGCTTTCAGGAGGATCATCGCGGACGCAGGCCCGGGAGAAGAAGAAAAGAAATAGAGAGTGCGGAGGATACATGGACAAGGCAACACTGGTATTGGCTGACGGAACGCTCTTCGAGGGTCGCTCCTTCGGGGCGGAGGGCGAAACTATCGGCGAAGTGGTCTTCAATACTTCAATGACAGGGTATCAGGAGATTCTGACCGATGCCTCGTACAAGGGGCAGATTGTCACCATGACGTACACACAGATGGGGAATTACGGGGTGAACCGCGAGGATGTGGAGTCGCTGGGGGGACCCAAGGCAGAGGGGTTCATCGTCAGGGAATATCTCGACTTCCCCAGCAACTGGCGGTCCATCATGTCTCTTGGTCAGTACCTCAGAGAGAACGGCATTGTCGGCATCGAGGGGATCGACACCAGGGCGCTGACCCGCCACCTGCGGAACAACGGGGCACAGATGGGGATCATTGCGACAGGGGGAGTGGACCCTGTGCAACTCCTCCAGCGGGTGAGGGCGCATCCCGGCATCTCTTCCTTTGATTTCGTGACGAAGATTACGACCGGGGAGCCCTATTCCTGGGAGGACGGGTGTTGGAGAGGGTGCACTGTCGAAAGGGGGAAGACCGTTCTCAGGGTGACCGTGTACGATTTCGGGGTGAAGCTCAATATCCTGAGGAATTTGGTAGAAGCGGGCTTCGAAGTGAATGTGGTGCCTGCGACGACTCCCGCGGAGGCGGTGCTCGAAGAAAAGCCTGCCGGGGTTGTGCTGAGCAACGGACCCGGAGACCCGCAAGCGGCCACCTGCGG
>JADLDZ010000302.1 GCA_020846375.1 Nitrospirales bacterium
GCCCTTCCGACCGGAGCGATTCAATAAGGCCGGAAGAGTGCCCTTCCTCCAATACCGTGATGCGCGCCACGTCAGGATCCCGCGTGAGCAGATGCGCCCATTCGAGCTCCAGAACCTGGCAGGTCAGTACCCCGATTATCATTGTATCCGCTGTATTCGCTGCTTCAGACATTACGGTTTTGTGAGCTTCACCTTGCCGTCGATCACCGTGCAGAGCTCTGCCACCCGGACTCCCAGCTTATGCCCGTAGTCCTTTGCCTCATCGGTGGGCGAGCCGACGCAGGCAACGCCATAGTGCCCAGAGGCGTTCATGGGATCGCCAACGACGATCATGCCGTAGATCATCATGCACTGGAGGATGGAGAAGATCGTGGTCTCCTTGCCACCGCTGCCGTGGCCTCCGGTAGCGAAGGCCGCTCCTACCTTGTTCTCCATCTGCCTCCGCGTGCTGATGAAGTCGTCGAACACTCTCTTGAGGTCGGCGGCCATCACCCCAAAGTAGACGGGAGAGCCCGCAATGACCCCTGCGGAATTGAGGAAGTCCTCCTTGGTCACCTCCTGCGTCGACCGCAGCACCGCACTCACTCCCGCCGCCTCAACGCCCTGCGCGATCACCTCGGCAAGCTTCCTGGTCGAACCGCCCTTCGAATAATAGAGTACCAGAACCTGCATGATGTCCCTCCGTTGTGCTTTATTGTACTTCTACTATATCACAGAAAATATGCGGTGAGTGGGGTCGGGGGTCAGGCTTGAAAGTGTGCATTCATCTGCCCTCGCTCGCTCTCTTGAGGTTTAATTTCACATTTTCAAGCCTGACCCCTTCTCTCCCCCAAGCGCGTTGGGCAGATAAACGCCGTTCATGATAGCGGATTATATCCGTCTGCGCATGAGAAAAAATTTTTAGTTTTCAGATAGCTTTAAAAAGATATTGTTTGACAACCGTCACATCATTATATAAAATTTCCCTTGATTACAGAATAAATATAAAAATGAATGTTGGGCAACGTGCATATCGGAAATTTCAATATTCGAGGATGGGCTAATGAAGTGCAAGGGGAATTCTACAATCCTGTGCTGCATCGGCTTGCTATTGTTTGTCACCCTAAATGGTTGCTCGGTCGGAATGGCTCTGTCTGGCAAGAAAAACCCGGACCTGCCAGCGGTCAGGGTTGGCGCAACAAGGGGTGAAATCGAGCTTCAGCTTGGGCCACCGGTGAAGACTGTGGCCCTTGATGATAACAAGCGCCTTGATCAATGCGAATATGAGATAGGAAACGAGCCTTCTGCAGGCCGTGCCATAGGTCATGGAGTTCTGGATGTTCTAACCCTCGGCCTGTGGGAAATAGCAGGATCACCCATTGAAGGCTTCCAGGGTGAGAAGTACACAATCTCAATTACCTATGACACAGTCGATAAGGTAGTCTCTGTTAATAGATCGTCGAACGTTGGGCATAACGACAATGCTTACCTCTCTTGAAATCACCGGGCTACGAGGCTTCGCCTCCAAGCAGACTTTGACTTTCTCGCTACCGAATGGGACGCCAGGAAGCGGACTAACGGTAATTGTTGGAGCAAATAATGCAGGCAAGTCCACCGCGATAGAGGCGCTTCGTGCTGTCGCACAACGCCAGGGGCCGAGCTTCACCCAGGGACGGCGTAACCAAGCAGCCGGAGATCAGGTACTAATTCGCGCCGCCGATGCTGATGGTAATGCCACGGTTCTTAAGAGTGTTAGACCTGGCAGCAGCGAAACGGAATATATCATGGAGCATAAAGGGGTTGATCTATCAAAGCTTCTAGTACTTCCCGCAAGGCGCGTTTTTTCTCCTTACTTCAACCGTTCCGTCACCACTAGAGACGATTACATGGCCAATATCGGCTTTCCTGCTATCAGGACGAGTACGATGGACCAGTTTACATACCGTCTTTTCGCCATCGAAAAGAATAGGGCTCAGTTCGATCAACTCCTTAAACGTGTCGTCGATCCGGTTCCTGATTGGTCTATCGACCAAATGGACAACGGCCAATATTTTCTGAAAATCAGGAAGGGGAGTGCGACGCATAGCAGCGAAGGTCTCGGAGAAGGTCTAGTAAGCCTCCTTTTCATTGTTGATGCCCTTTATGACTCAAAGGACGGCGACACCATTGCGGTTGATGAGCCGGAGCTCTCCTTGCACCCAGCGCTTCAACAGAAGCTGTCGGACTTACTACTCGAATACTCAGCAACACGCCAGATAGCTGTTTCTACCCACTCTCCCCATTTTGCTGGACTGGCTGCACTCCCTAATGGAGCGACAGTGGCAAGGGTCCATGCCGTTGACGAGGAATCTCGAATCTCGCAGCTCTCAAGCGCGACGGCAAAGAAAATATTTGGACTGATGAAGAACGACAACAACCCCCATGTGCTGGGGCTAGCGGCCCAAGAGATTTTCTTCATCGAAGACCGGGTCATTCTTGTAGAAGGGCAAGAAGACGTTGTTTTTTTCAAGAAGGTCCAGAGTTCAATCGAACCCCTTGAGGGCACGTTTTTCGGCTGGGGGGTTGGAGGCGCGGAAAACATGGAGCGGATTGCCACTGTCTTGAAGGAGCTTGGATTTTCGAAAGTCGTTGGGATTCTCGATGGCAACCGCGCCCAACTAGCACAGACACTGAAGGAAAATTTCCCTTTGTTCCACTTTTTTTCGATCCCCGCTGACGATATTCGAACCAAAAGCCCTGTACCGGAGAGGCCTGCTGTTGTAGGGCTATTGAATGATGCGAATAATGCGATTCGCCCTGAATACTTGGAAAAGACGAAGCAGCTTCTTCAAAAAGCCAACGTATATCTGCGTGGTTAAACCTATGCCCAACCCTGTGGTGAAGCGGACTCCGGCAAGCTGCGCTTGCCTCCGCCGCTTAGCTCCACGTTAGCCAAGCGATTAAGCGGCTGGGAGAAAACGCGGTCAAAGGGTCGTCAAAGGGTCAGGTTTATTTTCTTAACATTGCTGACCTCGTTAGGCTTCATTTTTCAGCAGTTTTAATATATGTTTCGAGAGATTTTCGTTTATCTCGTTATGTCGTGGAATGGGTTGAGCAATTTTTGTTGTGGGATTATGATACCAATCGTGGTTTCCGCCGTGCCGGATAAAAACACAGCCCATTTCTTCCAATTTTCTGATAAGGTCTTTTCTTTTCAAGCGACTTCCAGTTCGGCAACCCTACGAACACAAGGAATAGCTCCGCTGGTCAAGTCCTTATATAAGTCTCTTAAGTTCTCTTTTAATTCCTCCAAGGTCGCACCTTGTGTCATATAGTCCGGATATTCTTCAAGGTGGCCGAGCCACATATCCCCGTCTTGCCAGTATACGAATCTTGTGGTTTCCATCGGTATCCTCCTTTTTGATTTATTCTGTCATATTTAATAATTTATTTCCTGCCTGACATTTAATCCGCCAAGGTGGCAGTTCAAAAAACTGTGTTTAAACATAGCATATTGCTCTGATGGTAGCAATAAGAGAAAAAATTTTTATTCAATTGCCTCAAACCTTACTGCCTTTGCATTTGCCGACAGTATAGATCAAGAACTATAGAGGTTTTTAAGGAAACTGTCGCAAGAGGCACACTACCGTGTCAGGTGTTTTTCAAAATAAGGTCCCTACCTCTTTACTGCCACGCACTTGTTCAGGCCGAACGAGACCGGGACCCTACAGGCCAGGGATTTCGATACTGCCCGTTTGACGGTAAAAATACAGCGGGGATTCTCTCGTGATATCCTCGGGGCGTCGCTGTAGTGCGGTGCGGGTCCTCACAGGGCGAAATACTCGATGAACGCCGCGGCCATGATGATGAGGCTTGCAGGGAGAATCCTCTTGTAGATCCCCCAGGCATCCGCCTTGAAATATTCACGGGTGAGCACCAGGCAGAGATGCACGGGGGAGAGCAGCACTCCCAGGAAGCCCGAAGCGAAGGCGAGGGTCATCTGGTTGAGGTGTGCTCCTCCCGTAAGGCTGACAAGCAGGGGGAAGGAGCTTCCCACAAAGCCCATCGTGTGGCCGGTGAGGAGTCCGCCGGCAAAGGGCAGCACTACCAGTATCGGCAGGAGGGGAATGCCGCCCTCCGTAAAGATGCGGCTCAGGCCCAGGACCGCCCCGGAATTTTCCATGGTGAATTTGAAGAGCATCACCCCGCAGATGAGAACAACTACGTCCCGTGCGAAGCCATACCGGACTATCCCGAACAGTTCCTGTCTCCCCATCCGGTAATAGGCAAAAAGGAGCAGCAGCGTCAGCCCCAGCGCATACTGCAGCTCTACCTGCAGGACGATGACCAGGAGCAGCACCAGCGCTATGGGGAGAAAACTCATCGCCTGCTTTCCGGGCGTCTCTTCTCTTCCTGTCCGGCGGTGCACGACAGGGGGAGGAGAGGAGGCGGACGTCCTCCTGCTCTCCAGTCTTCTCATGCTGAAGAGAAAGCCGGTGGTCAGGATCAGCAGCGCATAGACCGCGTTGGCGAGAATAAAGGAGCGGAGCTCGATCTTGGTAATGGCAGAGGCGAGGAGGATTCCCGGATAGAGGGGGAGCACGCACTCCCACGGGTGGCGGAACCAGTAATTGATAAAGCCTTTTTCCTCCGGCGTCATCTTCAGCCCCCTTGTGGACTCCTCCACCATGGGTGCCGAGAAATAGGCCCCTCCGAGGGAGGGCAGCATCCCGATCAGGAGGGGCATGGAGACGATGACCGCCCTCTTGCGCTTCAGCAGGGTGCGGGAAGCGTCTGTCATGCGCGCCATCACTTGCTTCTCCCGCAGGATCATCTCGAACATCCGGATGAGGGTGAGGGCGAAGAAGAGCTTCACGGTTGCGGGATCGGTTACTGTCGACGAGAGGGTGGAGAGGACTGCGGGAAGGGGCATCGCATACAGCATCGCCAGCAGTCCCGAGGCGGCGGCCAGGACATACCCGACATTCCATTTCAGACGGAGCAGGACGAGAATGGCGGCAAAAACGAGGAGGATCTTCAGTACATCGAACATCCTGGAAGTATACCATTTCGGCGCATCCGGAGGCTCCATGACCCTGATAACTCCCTCTTACCCTAAGAGGGGGAATTACCCCCTGCCCTTATCCTGTTCCTGTCATTGTCTCGCAAGTAGTGCTGTACGCCGCCGTCATCCCGGCGAGCGGGAATAACGGCAACAACCCTTGGCTGCATTTGCTTCCCGCTCTCCACTTGGTGCCTCATACTTTTCACTTTTCATTTCACCCTTCACCCTTCCCACTTCTTACTTCTCCTTTCTGCGGTTGACACCCCTCTCCGCCACTTTCTATACTTAAAACAATGAGAAAAATCGCGGTCATCGACGGCCAGGGGGGCGGGATCGGCAGTCTCATCATCAAGCGGCTGAAGGAGGAGTTCGGAGATGCTCTGGACATCCTTGCCCTCGGCACCAACTCCACCGCGACCAGCGCCATGATGAAGGCGCGGGCGAATAAAGGGGCCACCGGCGAGAACGCCATTGTATGGAACGTGGGCCGGGTTGATGTGGTGACCGGCCCCCTCAGCATTGTCCTCCCCAACGGGATGCTCGGGGAGCTCACCGTGAGAATGGCGGAGGCCATCACCTCCTCCCCGGCGAAAAAATTCCTGATTCCCCCGAATCAGGAGGAAGTGGAAGTGGTGGGCACGGTGAAGGAGCCGTTTCCCCACCTGATCGAGAAACTGGTGCAACGCATAAAGGAGGAAGTGCATGTGTGAGGCGAACGCCTACATTTACCGGGATGGAAAAGAAGAGCTGTACCTCGAGAACGTGGATATCATGGTCCCGGAAAGCGGGAGGATCTACTTGAAGAACCTCTTCGGGGAGCAGAAGACCTTCGAGGGGCGGGTAAAGGAAATCTCCCTGCTGAAGCACCGGATCGTACTGGAAGAGAAGCAGTAGCCGTCCCATGTCCGCTGCCTGGAGACTCATCGATTCGGGCCCGTGCGACGCCTTCTGCAATATGGCCCTGGACGAGGCCATCGCTCTCACCGTCAGGGAGGGCCACCACTCCCTGCCTGTGCTCCGGTTCTACGGATGGACCGTTCCCTCGGTGAGCATCGGCTCCTTTCAGAAGACCACCGATGTCGATTGCGCCTACTGCGGCAGCCATTCCCTCCCCGTGGTGCGGCGGCCCACCGGGGGCAGAGGCATCCTCCATGGAGACGAGCTCACCTACAGCGTCTCCTCAAGGAATGAAGGAGCCTTTTCACGGGGACTCCTGGATACGTACCGTCTGATAAGCCGCGCCCTCCAGGATGGGCTCGAACGGATCGGCCTCCCGGTGACGATGAAGGAGGAGCGGGAAACGGGGAGGGTCCTCACGCGCAGCCCCCACTGCTTCCAGTCCACCTCCTACGGAGAAATACGCTTTCAGGCCAGGAAGGCGGTCGGTTCCGCCCAGAAGCGGTGGAGGGAGTGCTTTCTCCAGCAGGGGTCGATTCCCTACACCATCGATTACGGGCGTCTTGCCCTGGTCTTCAGCGGCATGGGGCAAAGGGCCGGGGGCGGAGGGGCCGAAACGGCGGAGCGTGCCATGGTCGGCCTGAAAGAACTGTTGCCGGACTTGGATCCCGAAAGGGTGAAAGAGTGCCTGATCCTTGCCTTTGAAGAGCTCTTTTCCGTCAGGCTTGTTCCGTCCCGTCCGTCTGACCGGGAGCAGGATCTTGCCCTTCATCTGTCTTCGAAGAAGTATCTGCCCCTGTGCTGAGACCGGACCCTTCCGCCGGGGCAGGGACAGGCACCGGGAGGGAGGGCAGAAACCCCGTCCGGTAATAGTAGAGGAAGAGGGATGCCAGCATGATGAGGCTTATATATCCCTGGATGAGATAGGTGATCACCTGATAGGGCAGGGAGAGAACGGGTCCGATGAAGGGAATCAGGGTGAGGGGAGAGCCGGCCAGGATAACGAAAAAGCCCGCCACCATGTAGCCGATGAACAGGAGAGCGTAGAACGCGATGGAAGAGGGCACCGAAACAAGGTACCGCAAGGTGCTCTTCAGGGCAGCCCAGGGGCTCGAATGGGTGAAGGTCATGCAGGCGATGCCGTAGACCGTGCCGGACAGGGTGACGAGGATCAGCACTAGCCCGATGGAGAGGAGGACGAGGAAGAAAAAGACGCCGAGGAAAAGACTGAGGGTCGCTTCCTGCAACCGCGCCATCTCGATGACGGACGAGGCCCCGCCTGCAAGGATTCCGAGGATGAAGGCCAGGGTGATAAAGAGCACACCGATGAAAGTGGAGTAGAGGAAAACCGGGAAGAAAAGCCTCTTCCCCTCCGCAAAAAATTCCTTGAGCGAGAACTTCTGCGTTCCCGTTTCGATCGTACGGGCCAGAATCCCGATTGTCCCGGCGATCGTGAAGGTCCAGAGTACGATGATGAAGAGGATATAGATGAGCAGGCTCAGCAGGATGACCAGCGCCATACCGAAATACTTATGCAGCAGCTCCGCCGACCCCTTGAAGGCGCTGACCACGTCCTTGAAGCGCAGGATATCGGTGAGGTCCAGCCCGAACATGATGAAGGCGACGGCGATCGGCACCCCGACGATGACGAAGAAGCTCGCGCAGCTGAGGATCATCGAGACGAACTGGGCGAGCACCAGCTGCCAGTTCTTGTGGACGATATGAATGCCTTCCTTTATGGTGGATAGATAGGTCATTTCATGCTTCCCCGCGGTATCCCACCACGGAGATGCCCGCGTCGGACGCCTCCGCCGCCACCTTCTCCCGCTGGAGAATGATGCTCCTCTGCGCTTCCACCGCGAGGACCCGGGCCCCGGCGTCGAGCATGGCGCCTATGGTATCGAGGCCGATGACGGGGACATCGAGCCGCATGTCCTGCTGGGGCTTGCTCACCTTGACGACTACAGCGCCGTCCCCGGCCCATTTCCCCCCCCTGCGGATCGCCTCGTCCGTGCCTTCGATCGCTTCCACCGCCATGACCGCCCGGTCCTTCACCACCACGGTCTGCCCGATGTCCAGCCTGCCGATCTCCCGGGCGATATTCCACCCGAACTCGATATCCTTCCATTCGTCACGGGAAGGAGGGTCCTCTGTCAGCACCCCCTCCGGGGTGAGGAGGTGCGGGCTGAAAGCGGCAGTATCGAGGATGCGCATCCCCTCCCCCTCCAACTCCCTGGTGATGGCGTTCAGGATGGAGTCATCGCTCTTGTCCTTCAGGGAGAGCAGCACCTTCACCGCCCTGAGATCGGGGGTGATCTTCGACTTGTAGAGGAGGGATTTGGGCACCTTTCCGGCCAGGATGATCTCTTCGACCCTGTTTTTCTTGAAGAAACCGATCAACTCCCCCAGCTTTCCCGCATTGATCCGGCGTGCTTCATCGGAGGCTCCCTCCATGTCCGCCGGGGCGAGATTCTCGATGGCGGCGGTGACGACCCGGTAGCCGCGGGCTTTTGCATCGCGTGCAACGATGAGGGGAAGAGCGCCGATGCCCGCAATGATGCCTATCTGCATATTCCCCTTTTGTTCTTCTCGATGAATTCAACCAGCTTCCGGATCTCGGCGGAATCGGGAAAGTCGGACTTTATCTTCTTCAGCGCCTCGGTCAGCGTCCTCTTCTCCCGGAAGAGGATCTTGTACGCTTTCTTCAGGACATTCACCGTCGCGTCCGGAAACCCGTGTCGCTTGAGACCGATGACGTTGAGCCCGTATAGCTTGGCCCGCGGGCCGGCGGCCATGGTGTAGGGAGGAATATCCTGGGCAACGCCGCTGAAGCCGCCCACCATGGCATAGGAGCCGATACGCGAATTCTGGTGCACCGCCACCAGCCCGCCGATGAAGACGAAGTCCTCCACCACCACATGGCCGGCAAGGGTGGCGGCATTGGCGAGGATAGTGGAGTTGCCGAGTTTGCAATCGTGGGCGATATGCACATAGGCCATGAGAAAGTTGTTTTCCCCCACCACGGTAAAGCCCCCTCCCCCCACCGAGGCGCGGTGAATGGAGGTATACTCGCGGACGATGGTGCCTTTACCGATCTTCACCCCGGTCTTCTCGTTCCGGTACTTCAGATCCTGCGGGGGCAGCCCGATAGTGGCGAAGGGATGGATGGTGCAGTTCTCACCGATGTCTGCGACACCTTCGACGACCACATGGGAGATGAGTTTCGCGCCTTTCCGGATGACCGCACCCTCTCCGATGGTGCAATAGGGGCCGATGACGGCGCTGTCCGCGATCTCCGCTTTGGGACTGATAACCGCTGTTTTATGGATATCCTTCGCCATTCTCCCTCCTACATGCTCTTGTCGGACAGCATCGCGGTGAATTCCGCTTCGGTCGTCATCTTGTCTCCGACAAAGGCCTGCGCCGCAAACTTCCACACATTTCCCCTCTTATGGGTGACTTTGACTTCCATCCTGAGCTGGTCGCCCGGGAGAACGGGCCGTCTGAATTTCACCTTATCGATGCTCATGAAATAGACGGACTTTCCCTGGGCTCCCGATTTGAACGCGAGGATTCCCGCCACCTGGGCCATTGCCTCGACAGTGAGGACTCCCGGCATGACCGGGTTCCCGGGGAAATGCCCCTGGAAGAAAGGCTCGTTCATTGTCACGCATTTTATCCCCACAGCCCTGGAGTCCGGTTCCATCTCGATCACCCGATCCACCAGTAGAAAAGGATACCGGTGCGGAAGCAGATCCATTATCTCTTTCGTATCGATCATTTCTCCTCCTCTGCAATCTTCCTCTCCAGGTCTTCGAGTTTCTTCTTCATCTCGGGGAGACGGGCGAAGACCGCCATGGCCTTCAGCCATTCCCGGTGCGGCATCGGCATGGTGCCGGAATAGATTCCCCGCTTCATATGCCCCAGGACGCCCGCTTTCGCCCCCACCATCGTCCCCGCTTCGATGACGGAATGGTCCGCCACGCCCACCTGACCGCCGAGGATCACCCCGTCCCCGATGTGGGAGCTGCCGGCGATGCCCACCTGGGCGACGATGATCACGTTCCTGCCGACCTGCACGTTGTGCCCGATCTGCACGAGGTTGTCGATCTTTGTCCCTCCGCCGATGAAGGTGGTACCGGTGGTCGCCCTGTCGATGGTGACGGCTGCCCCGATCTCCACCTCGTCCTCGATAACGACTCCGCCCACCTGGGGGATCTTCTGGTGCTTCCCCCCGGCAAATACGTACCCGAAGCCGTCGGAGCCGATCACGGAGCCGGCATGGATGACCACCCTGTTCCCGATGGTCACCCCCTCCCGGACCGTCACATTGGGATGGAGCACGCATCCCTCGCCGATGGAGCTGTTTTCCCCGATGAAGACGCCGGGATAGATGACCGTCCCCGCACCGACGGTCACCCCCTCGGCAAGATAGGCGTGATCGTAGACAGTGACATTTTCCCCCAGGGAAACGCCGGGCGCCACGGAGGCCTTCGCGCTCACCCCCTTGCAGGGGTGCGGTTTCACATGGAAATGGGAAAGGAGCCGCGCAAAGGCATACTGGGGATTGGGGGTCTTGATCTGCGGCGTAGCGATGTCCTCGATAAACTCCCGGACGAGTACTGCCGAAGCCCTGCTGCCTTTCAGGTCACTCAGCCATTTCCTGTCGGAAAGAAAGGTGATATCCCCCTCTTTCGCATCAAGAATGCCGGATGCTCCCGTAATCTCAACCTCACTGCCCCCTGACACCTCGCCGTCGAGCAGTTGTGCAAGCTCGTGTAGTTTCATTCCCGGTAAAAAGCCCTTTCATTCCCCGGCGGCCCGTGCGGATATCGCGTGAACTGCCCGGCAGAGAACGTTATTTCCTGGACGAGGCTTTCGCCCCTTTTGTTTCGTTGTATTTCTTGATGACTGAATCGGTTATTTCAAGAGCCTTGTTGCCATACATGACCGACTGGACCGGGAGGATCGCGTCATACTTGCCTTCCTGCCCCATCGCGTCGACAATGGAAAGGATCTCCTTGTAAACGGACTCGGTCAGCTCCCTGCGCTTCTTTTCGAGCTCCACGTTGACATCGGAAACCATTCTCTGGAAGTCCCGCTCCGCGCGCTCGATCTCTTCGACTTTCGCCCGCTTCGCTTCGGCGGAGATGACGGACGACTGCTTATCGAGATCCGCTTTCATCTTTTCGATGGCTTTTCCTTTTTCGGCGACGGTCGCCTGCCTGGCGGACATGAACTCCTTCAAACCGGAAATGGCCTTTTTCCCCTCCTCCGATTCATTCGCCGCTTTGTCCAGGTCGACAAAACCGATCTTTGTCTCGGCAAGGGCCGCGGAAAGCATGCCCGAAAGGAGCAGGGAAAGAACAACGGTTACCGCTGCACAGTACTTCTTCATCGTAATCCTCCATAATATAGTGATGCTTCAGGACCATGACTCCCTCTGGAAATCATAAATCCTCAACCGGCAATTAGCAATTAAAAAAACGACCCGAAGGTGAATTCCAACTTGCTGGCGGATTCATGCGTCCGCTTGTCGAGGTTGTAACCCCATTCGATCCTGAGGGGACCCATGGGGGATATCCACCGGATACCGGTGCCGGCGGTATACCGCAGGTCGCTGCCGAAGGTCTCCCCCGTCCCATAGGCGCGCCCCGCATCGAAGAAGACGAGCCCTTTCAGCTTGTACTCGGAGACGATGGGGAAGATATACTCGAAGTTGAAGATGAGCTCCTTCTCCCCCCCCATAGCGGAAGCGTTGATGTCGCGCGGGCCCGCCTCGCCGAAGTCGAAGCCGCGTACGGTATAAATCCCGCCGACGTAGTACCTCTCGTACAGGGGCAGGTCCTCGCCGAAGAGGCCCGTGGCATATCCCACCCTTCCGCGTGCATGGAAGGTGGTGTTCTTGAAGACAGGGAAATACCAGCCGGAATCATAGAGCACCTTCAGGAACTTATTGGTGCCGCCCAGACCGGCAAAGGTGAAGTAGAGCGCATTCTTCGAGCCCCGTGAGGGGTCGAGGTAGTTGTCCCGGGTATCCCGTCCCACCGAGAAGCTGATGCTGCTGGTGGTGCTGGAGCCCTCCTGCTCCTTGATCTCGGAGGAGGCGTCCTCGGCAATGTCGGAGATGTGCGCCTTCTCGAAGATATAGTTGGTCGACGCGCTCCAGTACTCCCAGAAGCCCTTGCCGAGGGAAAGCTCGATGCCGGTCGCCTTCCTGTCGAACTCGGCGTACTCACGGGTGGTCTTGTAGATGCTGGCGCCGAAGGAGAGGGGCTTGTCGAGGAACCACGGGTCCCTGAATGACAGCTCGTAGAAGGAGCTTTTGCCGCCCAGTTCGCCCTTCAGCTTCAGATACTGCCCCCGCCCGAAGAGGTTGCCCTGGGTGATATCCACCATGGCAATGAACTTGTCGACGGAGCTGTAGCCTCCACCCACGCTCAGGAAGCCGGTGGGCTTTTCCTTGACCGTGACATCGAGGTCCACCGTCTTCGTTTCGGGCTTCGGCTTCGGAGAGATGTCCACCGACTCGAAATACTGGAGGTTGTTGATCCTTTCATAGCTCCTCTTGAGCGCCGACGCGTTGAAGACCTCCCCCTCGTCGAGACGGATCTCCCGGCGGACCACCTTGTCCCGGGTCTTCGTGTTCCCGGTAATATCGATCCTTCCCACGGTGAACTTGTCCCCCTCGTTGATCCGGTAGATCACCTTCGTCACTTTTTTGTCCTCGTCGGGGATGAGGTCGGGGAAGATGGATACCAGCGCGTACCCGTTGTTCGTGTACGTGTCCGAAAGGGCAGCCACATCCTTGCTCAGCCTCTCCTTGCTGAAGACTGTGTTCGGGGTCAACCTGATCAGGGGGCGCAGCTCCTTCTCCGTAAAGGCTTTGTTGCCGGTCACCTCTACCCCCGACACCTTGTACTGCTCTCCTTCGGCGACGGGGATGGTGATGGTCATCCCCTCCTTGTTCCGGGTGAGCTCCAGGAAGGGCTCTCCTATCAAGGCCTTGATGTACCCGTTATTGAAGTAGA
>JADLDZ010000303.1 GCA_020846375.1 Nitrospirales bacterium
CGTGCTATACGATGGATGCCACGAGCTCTTCCAGTACTTTCTGCATCTCGGGGTCATCCGTGATAGGGTGGATCATCGAGACGGTGCAGGCCCTCCGAGGGTCCACTCCTTTTGCGATCAGGGTCCCCGCATAGATCAACAGACGGGTGCTTACCCCTTCGTCCAGGCCCCGGCCCTTCAAGGCACGGAATTTCTCGGCGATCTTCCTGAGCTCACCAGCCGCTTTTCTGTCTATGCCGCTTTCGTGGATGATGATCTCCTCTTCAAGCCCTGCTGTCGGATAGTCAAATTCGATGGTGATGAAGCGCTGCTTGGTGCTCTGCTTTAAGTCCTTCAGGACGGTCTGATACCCCGGGTTGTAAGAGATGGCCAGCATGAAGCTGTCCGCTGCCTCCAGGATGATCCCCCTCTTTTCAATGGGCAGTACCCTCCTGTCGTCTGTCAAAGGATGGATCACTACGGTGGTGTCCTTCCGTGCCTCCACTACTTCGTCAAGATAGCAGATGCCCCCATGCTTGACGGCAAGGGAAAGGGGTCCGTCCTGCCACCGCGTGCTCGCCCCATCCAGTAGATACCTCCCCACCAGGTCCCCGGCCGTGAGGTCCTCATGACAGGCTACCGTGATCAGCGGCATGCTCATCCGGTGCGCCATGTAGGAGAGAAACCGCGTCTTGCCGCACCCCGTCGGCCCCTTCAGCATCAACGGCAGCCGGCTCTCATACGCTATCTCAAATAGCTTCACTTCATCACTCAACGGTAAATAAAATGGCGCACTCTCTACACGGTACTCCTGCATGCTCCGCTCTGTCGCCTGCTGCGCTGCGCCTGCTGCACAATCGTTTCCCCCTATGTCATCTTTCATCGGGTTTTTCCTCCTGATTTTATTGTGTTGCTCTGCTTCCGGCCCTCGCCTGAGGGTCCTTCGCATTTTGTACTGCTCCCATTTTACTGAATGTTCCTGATTTTTGTCGGTAATGGGGACTACAGAATGAAAAAAAAGTGAATCGAGGCGGGGAAAACGGTCAAATCTCTATATAATCCAAGTCTTTTGCGAAGGTCTCTTCGAGGCGGGACAAGGCATACAGGGCGAGAAGGATACAGAGTGCACCCACCAGTGCGCCTCCCTGAAGGATGCCGAGATGGCTCTTCACCACCTGAAAGAGAGAGGTGATGGGGACCACCATGCCGCGGACAAAATTCGGGACGGTAGTAGCCACGGTTGCACGGATATTCGTGCCGAATTGTTCCGCGGCGATGGTGATGAAGATGGCCCAGTACCCGCCGGCGAAGCCCAATGCCCCGCATACCGTATAAAAAGCGGGTGCGCTCGCCTCCTCCAGGGTGAAATACACGCCGATGGAGACGCAGATAAGAACAATGAATACGAAGACCGCTTTCCTGCGGCTGCGGAGGTAGTTGCTGAGGAGTCCGCTGGAGAAATCCCCAAAGACGAGCCCCAGGTAACAGAACATCACCGCTTTCCCCGCCGAGATCGGGGCGGTGATATGCAGGGCCCGGGCGAATTCAGGGGAGAACGTGATCAGGATTCCCACCACGAACCATATGGGCACGCCGATGAGAATCGACTTTAGGTAGCGGAAGAAGCGTTCACGGCGGGTGAACAGGCTGAAAAAGTCCCCTTTGCGGATATCCTTGTCCGCAATCTGCCTGAACATCCCCGATTCGTAGACGCTGACGCGCAGGGCGAGCAGGAGCATCCCGAGTCCGCCGCCGATATAGTAGGCCGTCCTCCAATCGAAACGCTCCGCGACAAAATTGGCGAGAATCGCCCCCGTTACCCCTACTGTTGCCACCATCATGGTCCCGTATCCGCGGGATTCCTTCGGCAGAATTTCCGCTACTAGGGTCACCCCTGCCCCCAGTTCTCCTGCCAGGCCGACACCCGCGATGAAGCGCAGCGCCGCGTACTGCCCGATCGTGTCAACGAGGCCGTTGGCGGCATTGGCAAGGGAATAGAGGAAGATGGAGCCGAAGAGGATTTTCAGACGTCCCTTTTTGTCCCCGAGCACGCCCCAGAGGATCCCCCCGAGGAGCATGCCCGCCATCTGCATGTTCAGGATGAACACTCCCTTGTCCAGGAGCTCCTGCCCTTGGAGGCCGAGGGATTTGAGACTCGGTATCCGTACGATGCTGAAGAGGACGAGATCGTAGATATCGACGAAATACCCCAGCGACGCCACAATGACGGGCAGGGTGAAGAGATCGCGCAGAGCGGCTTGAGATGCGGATACAGACCCGGTGCTTCCGTTGCTCATAGTGTATCTCCTTTACCCCTGTGCGGACGTCGCCTGTTGGAAAGGCTCCTGGTTCAGGGAAAGCGCAGTGAGCTTCTCGTCGAATTCCCGTGAGCGGGCTTCGAGCTCTTCGGTGAGGGCAGCCAGTTCGTCGAAAAGGGAATCGATCTTACCTTTCGCGTCATGGACGCTCTTCGCAAGCGTCCTGATAGCCTCTCCGTCACCTTTCATGGAAGCGTCCAGAAGTGCCCGGTTGCTCCTTTCCACCTCCTCTTCCAGGTGCATGATGGTGTTTTCGATCCCGGTAATCCTGTCTTGCAGTGCACCGACGATGCGGGAGCGGCTGGTGATGATTTCAGCGCGGATGCGCCGCACATCCTTTCTGTTTCCGGAGCTTTTTCCCAGAGAACCATTACTGTCTTTACCGGCTTTACCGGTTGGAGGACTTCCCGGTTCCTCACTCTTCCAGCCCACCCTGTCCAGGAAGTCCTGGTAGGTCCCCTCGAAGACGGTCACCTCACTGTTGTCGAAAACGATCAGGCGCGTGGCGAGGGCGTGGAGGATCATCTCGCTGTGGGTGACGATCATGACCGCCCCCTCGAACGCCGACAAAGCCTCAAGCAGGGAGTCGATGGATTCCATATCGAGATGGTTGGTGGGCTCATCGAGGAGGAGCAGGTTTGCCGGGGTGACGAGGAGCTTGCCCAGAAGGACCCTGCTCCTTTCCCCTCCGGAGAGAACGGAGACCTTCTTCAGCGCCGCATCCCCCTCGAACATCATGATCCCGCAGATATTCCGGGCCGCCTTCCGGTTGCCTTCGGGAAGCACATCGAGTATTTCCTCCTCGACGCTCTTTTGCGGAGTGAGACGGTCGATGTTCGTCTGGCCGAAGTAGGCGAGCCTGGTTTTTGCATGGGGGACGACGGCGCCCTGGAACGGGGAAAGCTCCCCTGCAAGGAGATTCAGCAGGGTGGTCTTCCCTTTTCCGTTTTTTCCGACGAGGGCGATGCGGTCGCCTTTCCCCACGGCGATGCTGAAGTTATTGATGAGGGGAAGGCTTTCCGTCCCATAGGAGAAGGAGACTCCGTCCGCCTCCAGGAGCCATTTCCCCAGGAATGGGGCGGCATTGAAGGTGAAGTCCAGGTCCTTTATCCCGGACAGCTTCTCCATTTTCTCTCTCTTCTGCAGAGCTTTCACTTTGGACTGGACCGCCCTGGCCTTTGTAGCCTTTGCGCGGAAACGCTCGATGAACTGCTCGATCTCTCTGCGCTTCTTTTCGTCGTTGCTGCGGGTCCTCTCATAGACCTCCTCCTCCGCCAGAATCTGGTCATAGAGCTTCAGCGTCGGTCCGGCTATCTTCCGCACCTTGCAGCGATGTATTCCCATGGTGTGGGTCGTCACGCTGTCCATGAAGTCCCTGTCGTGGGTGATGAGGATCATTTCGTTCTTCCAGGCGCGCAAAAATTGCGTCAGCCACCGCACCGACAGGATGTCGAGATAGTTAGTGGGCTCGTCCAGAAGGAGGAGGTTCGGCTCCCTGATCAGCACCTTTGCCAGATTCAGCCGTATCTGGTAGCCCCCGGAGAGGGAGGAGGGGGGCCGTGAAAAATCGTCACCGGTGAAGCCGAGCCCCATCAGGATGCTCTTCACCTTATAGGTTTCGTCCCTACCCTCTTCGTTGAGAGGGAGGCTCAGGCAGGCCTCCTGCAGCACCGTATCGGAAGTGAACCGGATATGCTGGGAGAGATGGCCGATGGAATAATTGTTGGGAATACCGATATGCCCTGCATCGGGTTTCTCTTCGCCGGTGATCATCCGGAAGAGGGTGGTTTTCCCATGGCCGTTCCTCCCCACCAGACCCACCCGCTCGCCGGTGTGTATCGTGAAGCCGATTGAATCGAAGATAACCTGTTTCCCGTA
>JADLDZ010000304.1 GCA_020846375.1 Nitrospirales bacterium
ACGGCCGACAACGCGCCCAATGCCCTGCGCGAGGCGATGAAGATGCTCGATACCCTCAAGAGAGAGGCCCACCACCGCACCCCCGGCGCCCGCCGCTCCGGTGTCCACGCCTGAAGAGTATTTCCCTCAGAGCTTTTGCCGCAAAAAGGTCCCGGTGTACGATCCCTTATTCCACGCCACCTCTTCGGGAGTACCGGAAGCAATGACCTTGCCTCCGTCTTCCCCCCCTTCGGGCCCGAGGTCAAGGATGAAGTCGGCGGATTTGATGATATCGGTATCGTGTTCGATGACAATGACGCTGTTCCCCCTGTTAACCAGCCGGTCGATGACGTTCAGGAGGCGCTGGATATCAACGAAGTGAAGCCCCGTCGTCGGTTCGTCGAGGATGTACAGGGTATTTCCCGTCGCCTTCTTCCCCAACTCTTTTGCCAGGCGCAGCCGCTGCGACTCCCCTCCCGACAGGGTGGTGGCGGGCTGACCGAGACGCAGGTACCCCATACCGATTTCATCGAGGACTGCCAGCCGATGTCTGAGGGGCGGGATGGCGTTGAAGAATTCCATGGCTTCGGTGATAGTCATATCGAGGACATCGGCGATATTCTTTTCCTTGTAAGAGATGGCAAGGGTCTCCTTGTTGTACCGCTTTCCCTTGCAGGCATCGCAGGTGACATACACATCGGGCAGGAAGTGCATTTCGATCTTCTTCAGACCGTCCCCCTGGCAGGTTTCGCATCTCCCTCCGGAAAGATTGAAGCTGAAGCGGGATGCCTTGTACCCCCGCACCCTCGACTCGGGCAGTTGTGCGAAGAGATCCCTGATAAAGGTGAAAATACCGGTATAGGTGGCGGGATTCGAACGGGGCGTCCTCCCCAGGGGGGACTGGTCGACGCAGACCGCCTTGTCCACCTTGTCGAGCCCCTCGATCATCGCGTGCCGGCCCGGGATGACCGAGGCGCCGTACAGATGGCGTGCAAGCGCCTTGTAAAGGACCTCGAAAACAAGCGTGCTCTTGCCCGAGCCCGATACGCCGGTAACGCAGACGAAAGCCCCGAGGGGAATATCGACGGAGATATTCTTCAGGTTGAATTCGGAAGCGTCCACGATCCTTATGAAGTCCTTCGGCTGCCTCCTGTGTGAAGGGACCGGGATAACGGAGCGGCCGCTGAGGTAGCTTCCGGTGATGGACGCCTCGTTCTTCTGGACATCCCCGGGGGGGCCGGAAGCGATGATCCACCCGCCGTTTTTGCCTGCGCCGGGCCCCATATCAATAAGGTAGTCAGCCCAGCGGATGGTCTCCTCATCGTGCTCCACGATGATGACGGTATTCCCCGCATCCCGTATGGCCGCGAGGTTGTCCAGGAGTTTTGCGCAATCCCTTGGGTGTAGTCCGATGCTCGGCTCATCGAGAATGTAGAGGACGCCGGTGAAAGAGGAGCCGAGCTGGGTCGCCAGACGGATCCTCTGTGCCTCGCCGCCGGAAAGGGTGAGGGAGGCGCGGTCGAGGGTGAGATACCCGAGGCCCACCCTCCTGAGAAAGGAGAGCCTGTCCCGCACCTCTTTCAACACCCTTTTGGAGATGATGACCTCCCTTTCGGAAAGGGCGAGTGCTTCGATATACTTTTCGGACTCCGTTACGGACAGGGCGGCAAACTCGCCGATCGTAAGTCCTCCCAGCTTTACGCTGAGGGACTCCTTTCTCAGCCTCATCCCCCTGCATGTCTTGCAGGGTGTCAGATGGGTCAGTTCCCTCTCCTCCATTTCCCCTGCGCTTTCGCCCTCTCCGATATCCTCGAAGCCGAGACCGTGGCACCGGGGGCAGGCTCCGTATTTGCTGTTGAAAGAGAAAAGCCGCGGCTCTATTTCGGGATAACTGATCCCGCACTGCGGACAGGCGAGGGTTTTGCTGAAGGGGATGTCCCTGTTCTCGTCGATGAGATTGATGATAACGGTATCGGTATACCTGAGCGAGGTATCGATGGCCTGCGTTATCTGGCGCTCGATGGCCTGCTTGATGATGAAGCGGTCCACGACCACTTCAAGGGTATGGCGCTGCTGTTTCTTGAGGGCGATGTCATGGGTAAGCTCCATCATCCGGCCGTCGATCCGCGCCCTGACGAAGCCGTCCCTCCTCATCTGCCGGAGCTCCTTCTTGTACTCTCCTTTCCGGCCCCGCACAATGGGCGCAAGGACCTGGATCCGGGTCCCGGGAGGGAGCATCGATACGGAGCGGATGATATTCTGCATGTCCTGGGTGGTGATGACGGAGCCGCATTGATAGCAATAGGGAGTCCCGATGCGCGTGAACAGCACCCTCATGTAATCATAGATCTCGGTAATGGTCCCCACGGTGGAGCGGGGGCTCCTCGTAACCGTCTTCTGGTCAATGGCGATCGCAGGGGAAAGACCGTCGATGGAGTCCAGATCCGGCTTCTGCATCTGCTCCAGGAACTGGCGTGCATAGGCGGAAAGGCTTTCCACATAGCGCCTCTGACCTTCGGCGTAGATCGTATCCATGGCGAGAGAGGACTTTCCGGACCCCGAGGGGCCGGTAATGACGGTTATCCTGTCCCGCGGAATAGCCACCTCGATGTTCTTGAGGTTGTGCTCCCGGGCGCCCTTTATTACAATAGCGGACTTAAGCATTTTTCTGCTGTGAGAAGCGGACATAAACGTTTTACTATAACCGAAAAGGACGCGTTATTTCATCTTTCGAGGGTTTCGGAGCGGACCGCTCTCTTATTGCTCCGTCTTTATGGAGGTCAGTTTTGCGGTGACTTTTCCTATGGGCACTTTCGTTTCCACCATGACCGGTATTCTTTTTTCATCGTCGGTGAGCCACACGACGATATCCCCCCTGCTCTTGAACAGCCCGTCCGATTTAAGGAGGGGCTTTACTTTCACGGTATCCACCTCCCTGCTCCCGGGAAGGGAGAGCTTCTCCCTTCCCAGCACCATTATTTCCGCCTTATAAAACTTATTGCTGTCGAAGATATCGATACGGACGGCGTTACCCGTTTCGAGCAGGAGGGTTCGCAAATAGTAAAAACCGGAGATCACGTCCCAGAGCAGCCCGTCAACCGTGTGTTCGTCCCTGGTGCCCTTCAGGTAGTTATGGAAGGTGACCTTCCTGTTGGCGGTGTCGAATACGGTTTCCTTGTCGCTCCTGTATTTCCCTTCTTTCTGCCGTATCCTGAAGTGTGTGGGCACTCCGTCGATAACGGTGCTCTCCGCAAAGTCCTCAACTTTATAAAAACCGGAAAGGAACGGGGAGGAGTGTACTTTCGAGGTTATCCTCACCGTATTCTTCTCTTTCACCGCCTCCAATTCGGCGCTGCCTACAAAAATGTTCAGCCAATAGATATCGAAGGACAGCTCCTCTCGCGCAGATTTCAGCAACTCGACAGGGCTCCCGTATCTCGCGGCATCCGGCGGCGAAACAGGGAGTTCCCCTTTCCCCTGGACAGGGGCGTCCGCAGGGACTGCGATGTCCTCTTTTGCCGGCGGGCTCTCCTCGCGGGAAAGGAGCATCTCCTCCCCGGGAGGGGCGATAGTCGTGCTTTCCCCTCCGGATGTCTCAGTATCCTGAGCGGTATCCTCAGGTTCCGCTTGCCTGGTATCTGCCGGCACTTCCTGCCTCTCTTTCTCCGCGGCGGGCGGAGCGGGAGAGGAAAGGGTCAAGCCGGGGTGGGGAGCAAGGGGACGAAGGGGAGGGGGAGGGCGGAAGCTTTTCCCCCTTTCCACAACGGTAATAAGCAGAGAGGGAGCAGAGAGGGAGGTCGGAACAGGCTCTTCGGAGCCCAGGAAGCCTGCCAGGAGAAAGAGGTGTAGAGCCAGAGCCATGCCGAGAGACAGGGCAACGGAAGCTGAAATGTATCGTATATATATCATGGGTACAGCACAATATATTGTAGCGCACCAGAAAGCTTTAACACAATGCAAGGTCCTGCGGGAAGGCTCCGGCGCGCTGTGGGTGTATCTGCATCTTAGTAGTTCCTTTTTATTTCGCCGATATTCTACAATATGCAGGCGTCGGGATGCGTGATGCGGGATCGCGCGGATCCTTCCACTGCCGGTTTTTGCCGGATTGTGCAGGAGACCTGATTATTTATAATCATCACCTGAAAAGAGGTCGAGCGTTATAAGAAAATGGAGACGCCGCAGAGAGGTGCCGATCAGGCAGAGATGGCCGGTTTAGGCGACAGGGCGGAAAACAAGAGGAGGATCAACAGGAAGCAGCTTGTCAATATCCTGAATTACCTCAGCTTTCAGGACGGATCCCTCCTCGTGTGCTTCGAGCACGTACGATACGGCACTCTCCTCTCCCTGCCGGCAAAGCCCCGCCCCTGTTCCGGCGACAAGATCGAGTGCCTCTGGTCCGGAACGATCCTGTCACCGCGAAGGCTCACCGCGCACCGCTTGCACCATATCCTCATCTCGGATGGGAAGGTACTGATCCTCATCCAGCCCACAGTGGAGTGGGCGGACGAGAGGGGGATCTGTTTCCTCATTCCCGAATCCTGCTGCGAGCTCAACATGCGGAAAGTCAGGCGGCATCCCAGCGAGAACATCCGCGTTGAATTCGTTCAAAACGGCGTGTTCCTCGTCGGGGAACTCCTGGACTTCAATGCCGTTTCGTTCCGGGTAGGATTTCCCTCTGAGCCGCTCAAACTGTTCCGTTCGGTCGATTCCGAAGCGGCAGCGGCCGTTGTCTTCAGGAGCGGGCAGGAGGTCCTCTATTCGGGGGAGTGCAGGATAATCAGGAAGGAACACTTCCGGAAAACGGGTGCGCTTGTTCTCACCCCGATACATAATCAAATACGAAGGTTCAAGCCGAAGGAATTCCGGAGCTCCCGGCAGATACTCTCCCCCGCCCCAAACTGTGTGTTTCAGCACCCCCTGACCGGGAGGACCGTCAGTCTGCCCGTCGTGAATCTCTCGGGCTCCGGGTTTCTGGTGGAGGAGCACTATGAGAGCTCCGTGCTCTTGCCGGGCCTGATCATCCCTCATCTCGAAATGACTTTCGCCCCTACCTTCCACCTTTCCTGCAAGGCACAGGTGATCTACCGGAACGTGGGCAAAACCCCGGAGGGAGAGATAGATGTGAAATGCGGGATCGCCATACTCGACATGGACATCCAGGAGCAGGCGACCCTCTCCGCCTTCCTGCACCACAGCATGAATCTGAAGTCGCATGTCTGCAACAAGGTCGATCTGGACGACCTGTGGCATTTCTTTTTCGAGGCGGGCTTTGTCTATCCGAAGAAATATGCCCTCATGCATGCAGAAAAGGAAAAGTTCAGGGAGACGTACAAGAAGCTTTACATGCAGAATCCGCACATCGCCCGGCATTTCATCTACCAGGACAAGGGAGCGATCCAGGGGCATATCGCCATGGTCCGTTTTTATGAAAATACCTGGCTTATTCATCATCATGCTGCGAGCAAATCGAGCGCCATGATCGGACTGAGCGTTCTGAACCAGGTCGGCCGGTACATAAACGATTTCCACTCCCTGCGCTCGACCCATATGGACTTCGTCGCCTGCTATTTCAGGCCGGACAACAAGTTCCCCCGCCGTGTTTTCGGGGGATGCGTCACCGCGATAAAGGATCCGAAAGGATGCTCCCTCGATACCTTCGCCTATTTCCATCTCTCGAAGTCTCCCCTCCCCTGGAGTATACCGGAGGGCATTCACTGTATCGTGGAAACAGACAATGAGGATCTCCTCGAACTGGAAAGTTTTTATGAGCATATTTCCGGGGGGCTCATGCTGCAGGCCCTGGACCTCGAACCGCAAAGGAATCCCGGTGCCTCCCTCGACAAGGAGTACGAGAAGCTGGGATTCAAACGGGCGCGCTATCTCTTTACCCTGAAAATTGGAAACTCTGTCGCTGCCATCATCATGGTCATCATTTCGGATGTCGGACTGAACCTCTCCAACCTTACCAATTGCGTCCATGTATTCGTCCTTGATGCGGAGAACCTCCCTCCTGTCACCATCCAATCCGCCCTCTCCATGCTTTCCGGGTACTATAACCAGGAGGACATTCCCGTGCTCCTTTACCCCTCCGATTATGCGGCGAAGCACTCACTCCCCTATGAGAAGCTCTACAGCCTCTGGGTGCTGAACATGCACCATACTGATCACTACTTCAGATTCATCGAGGACCTGGTAGGGAAGAACCATGGGTAATGCGGAAGAAAGCCGGCATCGTGCCGTCGATACGGCAGCATTCCGGAAAGACAATTCCCGTCCCCTCTACAACAGCAGGATCATCAATACCTTCGTGCGGCTTATCAAGAGGGAGTATCCCTACATTACGATCGGTGAGCTGCTGAAATATGCGGGCATAGAACCGTACCAGGTCGAAGATGAAGGCCACTGGTTCACCCAGGAGCAGGTGGACCGGTTTTACGAGAGAGTCGCCCACCTGACCGGGAACAAGGGGATCGCACGGGAGGCGGGGAGGTACGCCGCGTCCCCGGAAGCGATCGGGGTGATGCGGCAGTATGTCCTCAGCCTCATCTCTCCCGGAAACGCATACGAGATCGTGGGAAAGTACGCGCACAAGTTCACGCGCTCCTCTACCTATACATCCGAAAGGAAAGGGGGCAACAGGGTGGAGATCACCGTTACCCCCGTGGAGGGAGTGCACGAAAAGCCGTTCCAGTGCGAGAACAGGATAGGGTACTTCGAGGCCATCGCCAGGCTGTTCAACGACAGACTGCCGGAAATACAGCATCCGGAGTGCGCTTTCAATGGAGGAAAAGCGTGCCGCTATATCGTCTCCTGGAGGGAAACCCGCTCCTCTTTCCTCAAACGGGTGAGGATTTGCCTCTCGCTCCTCTTTGCCGCCGCATGCTTCGGTCTCTTCCTCCCGTACCCGGACATCACTCTCACCTGGATGATTCCTGGCTCCGTGCTCCTGATCCTGCTCTTCACTCTCCATATCGGACACAGGGAAACGGAGGAGCTGAAAGCCGCCATCGAGAGCATCAGGGATTCGACGGACAAGCTCCTGGAGCGCATTGATCTCAACTACAACAACGCCCTCATGCTCAACGAGATAGGCCTCGTCCTCAATAAGAAGCTGCATATCGACGTCATCCTTGAGAATGTGGTGCAGGTCCTGGAAAAGAGACTCGACTACGACCGCGGCATGATACTCCTGGCGGACCGCAATAGAAGGAGGCTTTCCTTTCGCGCGGGGTTCGGGTACGGCACTGAGCAGGTGACCGTACTGAGGGATACCAGTTTCCGCCTGAACAACCCCGGATCGAAGGGGGTGTTCGTTGTCTGCTTTCATGAGCAGAAGCCTTTCCTGGTGAACAATATCGACGAGATAGAGGATAGCCTTACCTCTCACAGCCTTGCCTTTGCACGTCGGATGGGCGCCAAGGCCTTCATCTGCTGCCCCATCGTCTTCGAGGACGAGTCACTGGGGATCCTGGCCGTCGACAACAGAAGGACGAAGAGACCGCTGCTTCAGAGCGACATCAGCCTGCTGATGGGCATTGCCCCCGAGATCGGGATAAGCATCCGGAACGCTCTGCTCATCGAGGACAAAGAGCAGCAGTTCAAATCCATGCTCCATGTGCTGGCGGCAAGCATCGACGCCCGTGACGATCTTACCGCAGGGCATTCCGAAAAGGTCTCGGAATATGCGGTGGGGATAGCGAATGCGATGGGTCTTGCGAGGGATTACTGCGAGATGATACGGGTGGCGGCATTGCTCCATGATTACGGCAAGATAGGGATAAAGGATTCCATCCTGAAGAAAAAAGGCACCCTGACCGACGAGGAGAGAGCGGAAATACAGACCCATGCGGTGAAGACCCGGGAGCTGCTGGAGCGGGTCAATTTTGAGGGTATTTACCGTGAGATCCCCGAAATCGCCGGAAACCATCACGAGAAGATCGACGGGAGCGGGTACCCGAGGGGGCTCAGGGGGGAAGAGATCCCCTTGGGGGCGAAAATCATCGCGGTAGCCGATATTTTTGAAAGTATCACTGCACGACGCCATTACCGCGAACCAATGACACTTGACGAGGCCTTTGCCCTCCTGGAAGGAGAAAGCGGGCGCCGCCTCGACAATAAGGTCGTCGAAGCGTTCATGCAATACTACCGGAGGCAGTGAGGAGGTCAGCGTGCGGGTTTGCGCCCCCTGCATGCGATGACAGGCGTATAGGTAAACCGCCTCGGACTGGAAAAGAACCGGTCGAACTCCTCCCGGAACTCTTCGTATCCTCCTTCATATTCCTCGAAGGCAAAGTGTATCCGCTTCGGGGCGATCTCGATCTTCTTCAACCAGTTGAAAGCATCGGTCTCTTTCAGTGTCCCGTAGATCAGGTGGTGGGCTGCTGCGCTCACTTCGATCTCCTCGAAACCCATGTCGTAAAGAAAAGAGTAGAGCTTTCTGCCCAGATAGGGATCAAAATCCGCTTTTTCTTCAAGGGCTTTTACGATTGCAACGACGGTTCTTTCCAGGCGGGGTGACAATCCGTAGTGGCTCAGACAGTTATAATCCAGGTCGATGAGGCACAGAATCCCTCCCGGCTTTACCCTTTCCGCTATGCTCCTGGCGAGAGCGGGGGCATGCGAGCGGTAGTACTCGAGGAAGAAACGAACCCAGACAAAATCGAACACGCCGAGTTCGTCCAGAGGTTTCAGTATGTCTTTCCGCACAAACGCGAGGCCTTCAGCGCGGAAATGCTTCCGGGCATACGCAATCCTTTCTTCCGAGCCGTCCACTCCGACGGCGGTGCCGCCGGGCTGGACCAGCGCATGCAAAACAGAGGTCGTTTTACCCGGGCCGCAGCCGATATCCGCAACACGCATGCCGGGACGTATCCCCCCCCAGCGGGCCTGCTGCTCGACGACACCGGCATCCGTCTTCGCCTCCAGACGGAATGCCTCTTCTTCGCTTTCCATCAAATAATCCATTCGGTATATTCTACCTGATCAGAGAGCAGAAAGAGCCCTTCGGGCCATGTACCAGCTCCCGAAGGGCTCTCCGGCTAGTATGCAAACAGTTTAGAACAGCCCTTTTACTTTCCCTGTCTCCACATCCACGTCCACTCTCCGGTATGCGGGGTCAGAGGCGGTACCCGGCATGAGCGTGATGGCACCGGCGACGGGCACCACGAAACCCGCACCCTGGTAGGTGAGGATATCGCGGATAAAAAGCCTCCAGCCTTTGGGAACGCCCTTCAGGTTGGGGTTGTCCGAGAGGCTGAGATGCGTCTTCACCATGCAGGTGCCGAGCTTCGCGGTCTCGGGGTCCGCTTCCATCTTCTTCGCCTTGGCCAGCGCATCGGCGGAATAATCGACTCCGTCCGCCCCGTATACTTCCGTGGCGATGAGCTCGATGCGCTGGCGCAGCGGCGTAGCGAGCTCATAGAGAAACTTGAAGTCATTAGGCTCGTTGCAGGCATCGACCACTGCGTCGGCAAGCTCCAAGGCTCCTTCGCCGCCATACTGCCAATGCTTCGAAAGAGCGACGCGGGCTCCCGCCGCTTCGGCGATCCTCTTGACCGCCTTGATCTCGTCCTCGGTATCGGTGTAGAAGGCATTGATGCAGACGACGGGGTTGATGCCCGCCTTCTTTACGATATTCACACAATGGATCAGATTGTCGCAGCCCTTTTCAACCCACCCTACATTCTCTGTCTTGTACTCTGCGGGGAGGGGCTTGCCCGGCACGGGGATCGGCGCACCGCCGTGGCATTTGAGTGCCCGGATCGTCGCTACGACCACCGCTGCATGCGGCTTGAGGCCGGAGAAGCGGCACTTGAGGTTCCAGAACTTCTCGAAGCCGATATCGGCGGCGAAACCGGACTCGGTGACATTGTAATCGGACACCTTGAGAGCGACCCGGTCGGCGATGATGGAGGACTGACCGATGGCGATGTTCGCAAAGGGGCCGGCATGGACGAAAACAGGCTGCCCCTCGATGGTCTGCATGAGGTTCGGGTTCAGGGCCTCCACCATCCAGGCGGTCATGGCGCCCGCAACGCCGAGGTCCTCGGTGGTAACGGGATTCCCGGCCCTGTCGTAGGCTACGACGATCTTGCCCATCCTCTCCCGCATGTCCTTGAGATCGGTCGCCACGGCGAGGATGGCCATGACCTCGGAAGAGACGGCGATGGCGAAGCCGGACTGCATCATGAACCCATCGGTTTTACCACCCATGCCGATGACGATATTCCGGAGGGACTGGGCGCAGAAGTCGATGATCCATTTCATCTGCACGTTGCGTGCGTCGATATTGAGCCTCTTCAGATCCCTCTTCGCAAGCTGTGCGTCGGTATAGTTGTACTCGTGCTGCATACGCGAGGTGAGGGCGACCATGGCAAGGTTATGGGCATTCATGATGGCGTTGATATCGCCGGTGAGCCCCAGGGAGAACGGAGTGAGGGGGACGCACTGCGAGAGGCCTCCTCCCGCTGCAGATCCCTTGATATTCATGGTCGGTCCGCCGGAGGGCTGCCGGATGGCCGCCACCACATTCTTCCCCCTCTTGCCCAAGCCCTGGGTAAGGCCGATCGTGGTGGTGGATTTTCCCTCGCCCAGCGGGGTGGGGGTGATGGCGGTGACGTCGACGTACTTCCCGTCGGGCTTGTTCTTGAGCCGCTCCAGCACCCTCTTGAAGTCGACCTTCGCGACATAATGACCGTGGGGGAGGAGCTCCTGTTTCTGTAGGCCGAGCATATCGGCGAGCTCGTAGACGGTCTTCATGTTTTTTTCCGCTGCTTCTGCAATTTCCCAATCTGCATGCTTTGTTGGATCAAGTGGCATAAAAAAACCTCCCTATGAATTAGATAGTAAGAAATCCGCCGCAGGCCTCTATTTCGAGACCTGTACGGCGCACACTTTATACTCGGGTATTTTCACCTTCTTGTCGAGAGCATCATTCGTGATAACATTGGCGGCGGCCTCACGGTAATGCATGGGAATAAAGACGGTGCCGGAGGAGACCCTCTGGGTAATCCGCGCTTTTATCTTTATATCCCCTCTCCGGGAGGCGACACGTATCTCTTCGCCGTCTCCGATGCCGAGCCTCTCCCCATCCGAGGGATTGAGCTCCACATACGGTTCTCCCGCATGGGACTCGATGGCATCGACTCTCCTCGTCATGGAGCCGGAATGGTACTGGTACAGGTTTCTTCCCGTGGTGAGAATGAAGGGATACTCGTCGCTTACGACCTCCGCCGGAGGCGTGTACGAGACAGGGGAGAACGGTACTTTGCCTTTGGGGAACCCTCCCTTGAAGAGATACTGCGTTCCGGGATGCTCCCTGTCAGTGCACGGCCATTGGATGCCCTCTTTTTCGATGCGCTGGTAGGTGATGCCCGCGAGGTTCTGCCATACCTGCCCGAACTCGAGCAGCACCTCTTCGGGAGAAGTGTACTTCATGGGGTATCCGAGTCTCTGTGCCACTTCCAGTATAATGGAGAGGTCGGACCGCGCCTCACCGGGAGGCTCCACCGCCTTTCTCACCCGCTGCACCTTCCGTTCGGTATTGGCAAAAGTGCCGTCCTTCTCCGCAAAACAGGTCGAGGGCAGCACTACATCCGCCAGCGCTGCGGTTTCGGTGAGGAAAATATCCTGAACTACCAGGAAATCGAGTTTTTTCAGCGCCTCGACCGTATGGTGGGTATTGGGGTCGGTGATGACCGGATTTTCTCCCATGATATAGAGGGCCTTCAGCGTGCCCTCATGGGCGGCAGGGATCATTTCGGTGGCCTTCAGACCGGCTTTGGGAGAAAGGGGGACTCCCCACGCCCCCTCGAATTTCGCCTGCACCTCGGGATTCTCCACCAACTGATATCCCGGATAGACATTTGGCATGCACCCCGCATCCGAGGCGCCCTGGACATTGTTCTGTCCCCTGAGGGGGTTTACCCCGGTGGACTCCCTGCCGATATTGCCGGTAAGCGTTGCCAGGTTGGCGATAGCGCGCACATTGTCCGAGCCGCAGGTGTGCTGGGTGATGCCCATGGTATAAAAAATTCCGGCCTTGCGGGATCCTCCATAGAGGCGTGCCGCCTTCACGATATCTTTTTTGGCGACGCCCGTTATCCGCTCCACCTTTTCAGGAGTGTATTCCTCCACCGATTTCTTCCACTCCTCGAAGCCCTCGGTCTTTTCCCCGATAAATTCCTCGTTGTGGAGCCCCTCTTTGAGGATGACATGGGCAATGCCGTTGAGGAGGGCGATGTCGGTCCCCGGCTTCAGGCTCATGAAGACATCGGCAAAGCGCACCATCGGCACTCTTCTGGGGTCGGCAACGATGATCTTCGCCCCCTTCCGGTAGGCCTTGATCATCCTGTTTGCGATAACCGGATGGGTTTCCTTGGTGTTGGATCCGATAATGAAAATGACCTCCATCCCTTCGATCTCCCTTATGGAGTTGGTCATCGCGCCGGAACCGAAGATGGCGGCCAGACTGGCCACCGTGGGAGCGTGTCAGAGCCGGGCGCAGTGGTCGACGTTGTTCGTCCCGACCCCTGCACGCAGCATCTTCTGGAAGGCGTAGTTCTCTTCGTTGGTACAGCGGGCGGAAGAGAGTCCCCCGATGGCATCGGGGCCGTGGGAGGCTTTGATCTCGTTCAACCTTTTCCCCACATACTCGAGCGTCTCGTCCCAGGAGGCTTCTTCGAACTTCCCGTCTCTTTTGATGAGCGGCTTCGCAAGGCGGTCGGGGTTGTTGATGAACTGGTACCCGAAGCGCCCCTTTACGCAAAGCCACCCTTCATTCCAGGTGTCCTCCCGGGAAGTCACCCTGATGACTTCATTCCCTTTCACATGCAGGGTGATGTTGCATCCGGTGCCGCAGTAAGAGCAGATGGTATCCACCTCCCGCACTCCCTTCTGCCGCCCCTTGTGGGACCACATCTTCCCGGCAAGGGCCCCGGTGGGGCAGACGGCAACGCACTGTCCGCAGAACTCGCAGTCCAGATCCTCCTCGTAGGGGGGGCATATCTTGGATTGGAAGCCACGGTAGGTGAAATCAATGGCCCCCACTCCCTGCACTTCGTCGCAAACCTTTACACATCTGCCGCACAGGATGCACTTCTCCATATCCCTTTCGAGAAAAGGATTGCCGTCCCTCTTCGTGTAGATCCTCCGCTCCCCCGCGAAGCGGTTCTCCCTGATCCCGTAGGCGTATGCCATCTCCTGGAGGGTGCAGTCGCCGGCCCGCTCGCATACCATGCAGTCGTTCGGATGGTCGGAAAGGATGAGCTCCAGCACTGTCTTGCGCAGGTCCTTGATCCGGGGGGTCGAAGTGGTGACCTCCATCCCCTCGCTTGCCGGCGTGGTGCACGAGGTGACCGGCCTGGGTATCCCCTTGATCTCGACGATGCAGAGCCTGCACCCGCCGAAGGGGGTCAGCTTCGGATGATGGCAGAGCGTCGGTATGGCGATGTCCAGCATCCGGGCTGCTTCCAGGACCGTGGTCCCCTGTGGAACTTCTATGGACTTTCCGTCAATGGTTATCTTCATCATCATGGTTACTCCCTGTTTACCGCCTTGAATTTGCACACATCGAAACAGCTTCCGCACTTGATGCACGCTTCATCATTGATCGTGTGCGGTTTCTTCTTTTCGCCGGTGATGGCTGCTGCCGGGCAGGCCCGCATGCAGGCCCCGCAGCCTACGCAGAAATCCTTGAGGATGCTGTAGGTGAGGAGGTCCCTGCACGCCTTTGACGGACATTTCTTCTCCCGGATATGCGCCTCATACTCCTCCCGGAAATACTTGATGGTGCTGAGGACCGGGTTGGGAGCGGTCTGTCCGAGCCCGCAGAGGGAGGCGGATTTGATATCGCCGCTCAGCTTCTCCAAGAGCTCGATATCCCCCTCCCTGCCGAGGCCCTTGGTGATCCTGTCCAGGATCTCGAGGAGCCTCTTGGTGCCGATCCTGCAAGGAACGCATTTTCCGCAGGATTCATCGCGGGTGAAATTGAGGAAGTACTTTGCTACGTTCACCATGCAGTCGTCCTCATCCAGGACGATCATTCCTCCGGAGCCCACGATGGAGCCCACCCTGGCCAGAGACTCGTAATCGACATTGATATCGAGCATCTCGTCAGTGATACATCCTCCGGAAGGTCCTCCCGTCTGCACCGCTTTCAGCTTCTTGTTGTTCTCGATGCCCCCTCCGATATCGTAGATGATCTCCCTGAGGGTAATTCCCATGGGAACCTCGATAAGCCCGGTGTTCTTCACCTTGCCGGTGAGGGCGAACACTTTGGTCCCCTTTGATTTTTCCGTACCGTAGGCAGAAAACCACTCCGGTCCTCTCTTGATGATATAGGGGATATTCGCGAGTGTTTCGACATTGTTGATCACCGTGGGTCTCCCCCACAAACCGTTGTGCACGGGGAAGGGAGGCTTGGCCCGGGGCATTCCCCTCTGTCCTTCGATGGAGGCGATCAGCGCCGTCTCCTCGCCGCAGACAAAGGCACCCGCACCCAGTTTTATTTTAATATCGAAAGCGAAACCCGTATCGAAAATGTTTTCTCCGAGGAATCCACACTCCCGCGCAGCCTTGATCGCAATGGTGAGCCTTTCCACTGCGAGAGGGTACTCAGCTCTGATATATACATACCCCTTGGAGGCGCCGATGGCGTAGGCGCCGATCACCATTCCCTCGATAACGGCGTGGGGATTTCCCTCGATGACCGCCCTGTCCATGAAGGCGCCGGGGTCCCCCTCGTCCGCGTTGCAGATGATATATTTCTGATCTCCGGAGGCCTTCCGGCATGCTTCCCATTTCACCCCGGTGGGGAATCCTGCCCCCCCGCGGCCGCGCAGGCCGGACTTTTTCATCACTTCTATGACTTCCTCCGGGCTCATGGAGGTAAAAACCTTCCTGATCGCCTGGTAGCCTTCCGCCCCCCTGTAAGAATCAATATCCTCAGGGTCGATAGTGCCGCAGTCGGAAAGGACGACTTTGACCTGTTTTTCATGGAATTTATGGTAATCGTCGGCGACCTGCCATTCGGCAACCGGGTTGCCTCCCGTAATATGCTCGTCGATGATACGCTGCACCATATCGGGTTTGATATACTGATAGGTGGTCCGGGTGCCGTCCACAATGATATCCACCAGCACGTCTTTTGCGCAGAGCCCGCGGCATCCCACCTTATGCAGGGAACACTCTCTCCTGAACTCGGCGGGAATATCCTTCTCCTTCATCAACGATTCGAAGGCGGCAAGCACTTCCGCGCCGCCGGCAGCCATGCCCCCTGTCCCCATACATACCTGAACCGTAACGTTTTTATTCATCATGTGCCTCACTGAGCGCCCTGATTTCCCTGGCCACTTTGTCGGTAGTCATCTTTCCGAAAACTTTCTTGTTGATAATCACCACCGGGGCGATGCTGCAGGCGCCTACACAAGCCACCTGCTCGAGAGTGAACTTTTTATCCTCTGTGGTTGCCTGCCCCTCACCAAGCTTCAGCTCTCTCTTCACATTGTTGATGATGCGCTCAGACCCCTTGACATGGCAGGCGGTTCCGCAGCATGCGGTGATGATGTGCCTGCCCCGTGGTTTAAGGTAGAACTGGGCGTAAAAGGTGGCGACACCGAAGAATTTGCTTGCCGGGATGTCCAGCTCTTCCGCGAACCGGTAGACCGCTTCCTCGGGAATGTATCCGAAGGCTTCCTGTGTCTGCTGCAGCAGGGAAATGACATTCCCCTCATGCTCTCTGAAATTCTCGATCAGTGTTTGCAGTTTTTCTTCCATGGGTTATCATCCTTCCAACAAATTTCATATAGTAGCACGCTAATTCGTTATATTACCATAGGAAAAAAGGGTTGATCAAACCGGCTCCCCACCGTGTTGCACGGGACAAAGAACGTGTTGCATAAATGAAACAGAGAGCTTTTCCACGGCAAGAGAAGCGGAGTCGCAGTGTGTGTCTGCCCGTTCCCCACAAAGGACTTTTCTCTTTTTTTCATAATCTCGCGGTATATGGTAAAATTTCGACGTGGCTTTCGGTGAGGTTTCAATGAGAAAGAATATCAGTGAGCTTTTGTGTGAGAAAACGGAAGAGCTCCTCAAATCCGGTTGTGACGGCATTACGATTACCCGTCAGCTCACCCGAAGCATCGACACTATCCTTGAGGAGGACTTTACCGCTGTCTTCTCCCCTCTTGCGGGGGGGGAGCTCCTTCACCGGAAGGGGCTTGCCCTGGTAGCGGTGGGAGGGTATGGGAGAGGGGAGATCGCCCCCTATTCCGATATCGATATCCTGCTCCTCGGGAGGGAGAGGAGCAGGGAGATTGCAGAATCCGCCCAGTCCGTTCTCTACCGTTTCTGGGACAGGGGGCTGAATATAAGCCATTGTTTCAGAACATTGCAAGAAAGCATCGATGATTCAATGGACGATGTGCAGACGCGGACGGCCCTCATCGAATCCCGCTGCCTTGCCGGAGACAGGGAGGTCTTCAATGAGTATAAACGCGATATTTACCCTGGAATCCTCTATAAACGAAAGCGTGAGTTCGTGGGAGCCCTGCTGAGGGAGATCGACAGGAGGCACAAGACGTACGGCGACTCGGTCTACCTGCTGGAGCCCAACATAAAGGAGGGGAGGGGGGGATTGCGGGATATCCACTCCCTTTCGTGGCTTGCCCGTGTGGTGCTGCATGTCGGCGGTGAGGGAGACCTGGGCAAGGTCCTTGCCCCTCCTGAATACCGCCGCTTTACCAGGGCCTTCGATTTTCTTCTCCGTATCCGCTTATGCCTGCACGCTGCTTCGCGGAGGAAAAACGACACCCTCTCTTTCGAATTCCAGAAGCAGGTTGCGGAGAGGGCGGGATTTACGAATACGAAACGGTTCCTGGCCGAAGAGATCATGATGAGACTCTTCTACCGCAATGCACGCTTCATCATGGATGCCCTGGAAAAGGTGATGAAAATGAGCGGACGCCGTTGCATGGAGGCAAGAGTCCCTTCTCCTCTTGCCCTGCGGAAGATCAGTCCTGATTTCGCCCTCGCGAACAACGAGATCATCGCCCTGGACAAGGGGCTCTTCCGTAATCCCGACAGGATTTTCGAGGCATTCTTCCTCTTTGCCCGCACCGGAAAAAGATTCAGCGAGCAGGTGAGGGAAAGGATCAGGAGCAGGTTCCTTTTCATCAACAAAAAGACGCGCTCCTCCCGGCAATCGGTGGCTTATTTTTTCGCAATCCTCAGGAGCGGGAGGGCATATGAAACGCTCAGGGAGATGCAGGATGCCGGCATCCTGGACAGGTTTCTTCCCGAGTTCGGCAGGGTGCGCCACCTCGTCATTTCCGAGCCCTACCACCGGTATACCGTGGATGAGCATACCCTCATCGCCCTGCGTAATCTCGAGTCGCTGCGGCAGACACGGGAGGAGAGACTCCGCTACCTCTCCGATATCATGAAAGGGGTGAAGCAGGAAGTCCTTTTCCTGTCCGTACTCCTGCACGATATAGGGAAGGGGGTTTCCCGGAAACACGAAGAGGCGGGATACATTCTGCTCAAAGGTGTCATGGAGAGGTTCGGAGTGGAGAGCGACGACAGAAGCAGGATCGAGTTTCTGGTGAAGAATCACATCTACCTCTCAAAGCTGGTAATGACCAGGGATGCCGACGACCCCGAGACGATCGCGCAGTTGGCAGAAAGGGTGGAGAACGAGGAGAACCTGAATGCCCTCTACCTCATGACCTATGCGGACATGTCCGCTGTCAACCCTCATTTCTGGACGGAATGGAAGGCATACCTTTTCCACAACATCTAC
>JADLDZ010000305.1 GCA_020846375.1 Nitrospirales bacterium
AGGACTTTCTGAAGGCGGTAGAAAAAACAAAGGAATACGTCATGTCAGGGGATATTGTTCAGGCGGTGCTCTCGCAGCGGTTCGAGACGCAGGCGGACACGAGCCCCTTCGACATCTACCGCGCCCTACGGGTCATGAATCCCTCTCCCTATATGTACTACCTGGACACCGGCGAGGCACAACTGGTGGGCGCCTCCCCCGAGATCCTCGTCAGGCTGGAAGGAGATGTGATCACCCTCCGGCCCATTGCAGGGACACGGAAGAGGGGAGAGACAGAGGAAAGGGACAGGGAACTGGAAGAGGACCTGAAGAAGGATCCCAAAGAGGTGGCGGAGCACATCATGCTGGTGGACCTCGGGAGAAACGATGTGGGGAGGGTGGCGGAGACCGGCTCCGTCCAGGTCACCGACCTCATGCGGGTGGAGCGGTACAGCCACGTCATGCACCTCGTCTCCAATGTGGAAGCACGATTGAAAAAAGGTCTCGACGCCTTCGACGTATTCAGGGCGTGCTTTCCCGCGGGCACTGTTTCCGGGGCGCCCAAGGTGAGGGCCATGGAGATCATCGAGGAGCTGGAGCCGACGAAGAGGGGTACGTACGCAGGGGCCGTGGGATATTTCAGCTACTCGGGCAATACCGACACCTGCATCACCATAAGGACGCTGCTGGTGAAGAATGGTACAATATATGTACAGGCCGGCGCGGGCATCGTAGCCGATTCCGTGCCGGAGAACGAATACATGGAGACCGTCAACAAGGCGATGGCCATGATGAAGGCGGTGGAGTTCTTTGAAAAACCGCCGAAATGAGGGATGACGCATGCTGGTGATGATAGATAATTACGATTCCTTTACGTACAACATTGTCCAGTACCTGGGAGAGCTGGGGGAGGACGTCCGGGTTTTCCGGAACGACAGGATAACCCTTGAGGAGATCGAAAAGCTGAACCCGGAGAGGATTGTCATCTCTCCCGGCCCCTGCACGCCGACCGAGGCGGGCATTTCCATCGCCGCCATCAGGCACTTTGCCGGGAAGATCCCGCTGCTCGGGGTCTGTCTCGGGCACCAGTCCATCGGGGCTGCCTTCGGGGGCGAGGTGATCAGGGCGCCGTACCTCATGCACGGTAAGACCTCCCTCATCCACCATGACGGGAAAACCCTCTTCCGGAATCTGCCCAATCCCTTCGAAGCCACCCGGTACCATTCGCTCGTGATCAGGAGGGAGGCGCTTCCGGACTGTCTCGAGGTGAGCGCCTGGACGGAAGACGGGATCATCATGGGAGTGCGCCACAGGGAAGTGATCCTGGAGGGGGTGCAGTTCCATCCCGAATCCATCCTCACCTCGGCAGGAAAAGACCTTCTGCGGAATTTCATCGCACTGGGAGGTGGCCGATGATCAAGGAAGCGATCAACCTCATCATACAGAATGTGAGCCTCTCGGAGGCGGAGATGGCCGAATGCATGACCGAGATCATGGAAGGCAAGGCCACCGACGCCCAGATAGGCGCTTTCCTCACCGCCCTCCGCATCAAGGGAGAGACTGTGGAGGAAATCACCGGGGCCGCCCGGATCATGCGGGAAAAGGCGGTGAAGATCAATGCCCCCGAAGGGGTCATCGATACCTGCGGCACCGGGGGGGACATGTCCGGCACCTTCAACATCTCCACCTGCGTCGCCCTGGTGGTTGCTGCGTTGGGAGTGCCGGTGGCAAAGCACGGGAACCGTTCGGTATCGAGCCGGTCCGGGAGCACCGACGTACTGGAGGCACTTGGGGTCAAGGTGGACCTGCCCCCCGAAAAAGTGGAGAGGTGCCTGTCCGAGACGAATTTCGGCTTCCTCTTCGCGCCCCTCTTCCATCCCGCCATGAAATACGCCATCGGGCCGCGCCGCGAGATAGGGGTCCGGACCCTGTTCAATATTCTCGGCCCCCTCACCAATCCCGCCAATGCAAGGCGCCAGGTCCTGGGGGTATTCACCAACAGGCTCACGGAACCCCTCGCTTCCGTGCTGGGGAACCTCGGGGCCGTCGATGCCATGGTCGTCCATGGGGAGGACGGACTCGACGAGATCACGACGACGGACGGCACACGCGCCTCCCGCTGGCAGAACGGGCAGATCGAAACCTCCTACATCGTTCCCGAAGATTACGGGCTCAAACGGGTGGACAAGGCCGATCTGGCGGGAGGGGACAGTGACGAGAACGCCCGGATCACCCTTTCCATCCTCAACGGGGAGTTCGGGCCGAAACGGGATATCGTGGTCCTGAACTCCGCGGCGGCCATCATGGTTTCGGGCCGGACGGACAGCCTCAGCGCGGGACGGGAATTGGCGGAGGACACCATCGATTCCGGGCGCGCCCTCAAAAAGCTGAAAGAGGTCCGGGAAATCACCCACGCCCTTTAGGGTGTACAGGCAGGGACTGCCCTTCCTCTATCCCAGCGCCTCCGGATGGGGAGTGGTATCCGAGCAGGTGCCGAGGGGGATGGGGCCGCCGAAGGCGCGGTAGTGTTCCTCCAGCAGCGCGCATACTTCCGCAGGATCGTCCACTATTTGAAACAGGGAAAA
>JADLDZ010000306.1 GCA_020846375.1 Nitrospirales bacterium
GCAGGAGTTTTTCGACTTCGCTGTCGGGGGTATCGCCGCGCAGGGCCGGTTTCAGATCGATTTCCGTCTCCGAGAAGAGGCAGGGCCGGAGCTTGCCGTCCGAGGTGATCCGCAGCCGGTTGCAGGACCCGCAGAAGTGGTGCGTGATGGGGCTGATGAACCCGATGACCCCCGGTGCATCCCCGAACCGGAAATAACGGGCAGGGCCCGCCTTCCTGAGTTTCAGGGCAAGGAGAGGGGCTATCGCCTCCACCCTCTTCCTGATCTCCTCCGTCGAGATGTACTTCTCATGGCTCCAGATCTCCCGGGCCCCTATGGGCATGAATTCGATGAAACGAACGTCATAGTCCTTTCTCAGCGTCAAACGCGCGAAATCCTCGATCTCATCATCATTGAACCCCCGTATCGGGACCATATTGAGCTTGATAGGAAGGATCCCCGCCTTTTCCGCTTCTTCGATTCCGGCGAGGACGTCCCGGATATCGCCTCCCCGGGTTATTTCCCGGTACCGTTCAGGCCGGAGGGAGTCGAGGCTTACGTTGACGCGCTTCAGGCCGGCTTCGGCAAGAGGGCGGGCGAGCCTCTCCAGGAGGAGGCCGTTGGTGGTGAGGCTGATGTCCTCGATCCCCTCGATGGCGCTTATGGCGGCGACGAGGGGGGGGAGGTCCTTCCGGGTGAGGGGCTCTCCGCCCGTGAGCCGGACCTTCCTGACCCCCAGGTCCGCAGCGATCTGGACGATCCTGATGATCTCCTCGTAGCGCAGGATGTCCTTGTGCCGGATAAGCTTGACGCCCTCCGACGGCATGCAGTAGATGCACCGGAGATTGCACCGGTCGGTGATGGAGATGCGCAGGTAATCGATGACCCGCTCGTATTTATCCTGTATCGGCACTGCGCGCCTTCTTCTACCGCTTCTTCGTCTTGCTCTTGCCGCTGCTCCTGGCGGTTCCGCTGTTCTTCGCAAGGATCTCCGCAATCTTCCGCTCGGCCAGCTCCGCCTCTGCGGATTGCGGGTACTTCTCGATGAGCCTTTCGAGGATTACCTTGCCCGTTTTCCTATCCCCCAGCTCCACAAAGGAATAGGCCTGCTTGAGCATCGCGCCCTTTGCCTTTTCGTGGTCAGGATATCGCTTCAGGAAGCTCTCGTAGGCGAGGATGGCATCCTCGAACTTCTTTTCCCCGTAATAGGATTCCCCCACCCAGAAGGATGCGTTCGGAGTCAGGGTGTGCTTTGGAAACTCTTTGATAAAGCGCTCGAATTTATGCCGCGCCTCGGGGTAATGCTTCTCTTTCATGTCGATCTGTGCGTCATCGTAGATACGCTGCGGGTCATTGGGCGCGGCTTCCGTCTCCTTCTTCGGCGTCTGCTGCGGGAGGGCCGCATCCGGTGCCGGTTCCTGCGCCGGGGTCGCTTCCCGTGCCTTTGCCGCGGCGGCCGTCTCCCCCTGTTCGGTGAGCCGCGTCAGCTTTGCTTTCATGTCTCTGATCTCACCCTCGAGGGCGGCCATCCGCGCCTGCTGGAGCTCCCTCTCCGAAAGGAGGTCCTTCATGGACTTATCCATGAAATACTTGCTCTCGTCAAAGCGGCCCCGCAGGACCTGGAGCTCCTTCGAGAGCTCTCCCATCTGGGTGAGGAGGGAGGATTGGCTCTCCCTGATGGCGCCGAACCCCTGCTCCCGCAGGACAGAGAGGTCCTTGGAGACGTCCGAGAAGCTCGTTTTTATCTGCTCGATATCTTTTTTCTGGTGCAGCATCTCCACCTGTACGCCGGTGAGAGTGCTCTTCAGTGGGTCGATGTCGGAGGAGGTGGCGCACCCTGCAGCCAGAAAGGCGAGGAGCAGGAGGCACGACGGAAAGAATCCGCGTGCAGCCGCCCTCTGTCCGCCACTCCTCCCGCCGCCTCGTGCTACCCTCACTACCGGCGCTCCTCTACGAGCACGAAGTGGGCCCTTCTGTTTTTCGCCCAGCACTCTTCGGTGCTCTCCTTGCAGGCCGGCTTCTCCTCCCCGTAGCTGACGGTCTCGATCCTTTTCGAGGGGATGCCGAGGGAGATCAGGTAGTCCTTCGCGGCGTTGGCCCTCTTGTCCCCCAGGGCGAGGTTGTATTCGTTGGTGCCCCTTTCGTCGCAATGGCCCTCTACGACAACCCTCGTATCTTTCTCCCGTGAGAGGAATGCGGCAAGCTCTTTCAGCGCGGGCTTCGCCTCATCTTTTATATCGTATCTGTCGTAATCGAAGTAAACATCCTGGATCTTCGACGGGATCTCCTGCAGCGGGGCCGCCGCCTTGTCTTCCGTTCCCTGCGCCGGAGGAGTCCTGTCCTCCACGGCTTCTTTCTCCCGGGACGGCTTTGCCGTCTCTGCGGGAGTTCTGGTCTCCGGTGCTTTGGTGACGGGCTGCTCCTCGCTCTTCACCGCCTTTTTGGCGCATCCGGTGAAAAGAAAGAGCCCGGCGATGAGCAATAGGACAATTGCTGGAAAGAGACGTTTCATCTGATCCTCCTTATTCAAGGTGTATTTGCACTGCGGACAGTTTCATAGCTAATTTAACAGATATCGCCTGTCTGTGCAACCTCATGCCGGAAAGTGTCAAGGCAAAATGAAAATGTCCGGCTATTACGCAGCTGCCTGCCAGATCTTCTTCTCCTTCCCCATGGGTTTCCTCCAAGGGTGATCAGGGGGAGGAGGAGGTCCCGTA
>JADLDZ010000307.1 GCA_020846375.1 Nitrospirales bacterium
GAGTCGAGGTAATAGTAATGGCCATACGGGATGCCGTTATGAATGGATGAGTATTCGGACGCCCAGGCGATGAGGTATCCGGCGGTACAGAAGAGGAGCGCCCTTTTCAGTCCAAGGTGCAGCGAGCACCCCACAAGGTATACAAGGAGGAAGAGGAAAACATACGGCCTCAGGAGCAGGGTGCCTGCCGCAGCGGAGAGCAGCGGCTCCATCACTGTCTCTTCAGGTTCCAGCGCAGGAGGCGGAACAGGTCTCCCGGACTCCCGAAGGCGCTCCGTGTCACCGTCGCCTCATAGCCGCTGTGCACCATGCAGTTCCTGCAGCGCGAGTCACTCTCCGGGCCGTAGTTCTCCCACCGGGTCTTTACCATCATTTCCCTGAAAGAAGAGTAGTAGGCGTCCGTGATCAGGTAGCAGGGGGACTTCCAGCCCAGGGGATTTCGGGTGGGATTGCCCCAGGGAGTGCAGCTCAACTGCCGTTTCCCCTGCAGAAAGTCCAGATAGAGGGGCGAGTTCATGAAGGGGAAACTCTCGAAGATCCTTTCCATCCGGCGGAACCTGTCCACCGCCCCCGCCCTGTCGAGGAAGATCGTCTCCCCGACGCTCTCGTAGCTGAAGGCGGGGGAGATGAGATTCCCGTCCACATTGAGGCTCTTCAGCAGGGAGAGGAGCATCTCCAGTTCCCTGACACCCGTATTCCGGTATACGGAGGTGTTGGTGCTTACCCGGAAGCCCCGTTGTTTTGCGCCCTTTATCGCGTGTATCGCCTTCCGGAAGGTGCCCTCCCGGTTGGCGATGGTATCGTGGGTCTCCTCGAGGCCGTCCAGGTGAAAGTTGAGGGTAAGCCGCTCATGGGGGGGGAACTCCTCGATAAAGGATTCGGTGAGGATCCCGTTTGAGCAGAGGTAAACATGCCGCTTCCTCCCGAGGAGCCCTGCAACCAGCGGCTTCAGCTCCCGGTATAAGAGGGGTTCGCCGCCGGTGATGGTCACCACGGGAGCCCCCGCCTCTTCGGACGCGCCGAGGCACTCCTCAAGCGTGAGGTCTTCCGACTGCATTTCCTCCTGCAGCCGTATCCTGTCGCAGCCCGCACAGGCGAGATTGCACCGGTGTGTGGGCTCCAGCATGAGCACCAGCGGAAACCTCTTCTCCCCTTTCAGTGCATTCTTCATGATATGGGCCGCCAGTGCCGTCGTGAGACTCGCGGGGAAACGCACGTTCGGCTCCTTATGTTTTCTTCCTGCCGAGGTGCATACCGTGCAGCGCTTCCTCCAGGTCCGCAAAGGGAATAATGGGTGCCTCCTCCATTATCATTTCCCCGTATACCCGTTATCCATGAACCAGCGGACCGCCCTTTCCAGCGCGCCCTCCACGGGGTTCTGGGGCACGTGGAGCTCCCTTACCGCGCGTGCGGAATCGAAAAACATGTATTTCCGCGCCATCTTCACCCCTGCTACCGGAATTCGCGGGTGCCTCCCGCCCAGGATGCCGGATACCGCCTCATCGATAAGGGCGGCGCAGAGCACCGGGAGATAGGGGAGCCGGACCACGGGCGGCTTTCTCCCGGTACTACGGGCAAGGACTCCGAAGAAATCCCTGAGGGTAATGTTCCTGTTCCCCAATATGTATCTGCGCCCTATCTTTCCATGTCGGCATGCAAGCCAATGCCCGGCGGCCACATCCTCGACATCGATGAAGTTCAGCCCCGTATCGAGGTAGGCGGGGATCCTGCCGTTAAGGAAATCCACAATCATTCTGCCGGTGGGGGTAGGCTTCCTGTCCATGGGGCCGATGGGCGTGGAGGGATGGACCACCACCACAGGCGCCCCCCTCTCGATGGAGGCGAAGACCTCCCTTTCCGCAATGTACTTCGACCTCTTGTAATGTCCGACCATGTCGCCGAAGGAGACGGGTGTCCTCTCATCCGAGGGGAATCCCTCCGGGCTCGCGGCCAGCGTCCCTACCGTGCTGGTATAGACAATCCTCTCTATGCCCCTTTCCAGAGCAGCATCGATGACATTCCGTGTGCCCGTGACATTGATCGCATACATGACCGCAGGGTCGGGAACCCAGAGCCGGTAATCCGCGGCAAGGTGGTAGACATGACGGCAGCCCTTCAGTGCGCGCGTGAGGGACCCGTAATCCCTCACATCGCCGGTGGCCACTTCCGCCCCGAGCCCTTTCAATGCCGCGGAATCGGCGCCGGACCGCACCAGCGCCCTCACAGGGACGCCCTCCTTCATAAGGAACTTGGCCACATGGTGCCCGATGAACCCGGTCGCTCCTGTCACGAGAGCCTTCACCTCATTTTCTCCTTTACCGAAAGCAACGATCTGAATTTGCCGAGGGCCATGAGAGGGAAGCAATTCCGGTAATTGTGGTACCGTATCATGAAATACTTGGGAAATCCTGTCCCGGTGAAGCTCTCCTCCTGCCAGGTGCCGTCTTCCCCCTGCCGCTCCAGGAGGTACTGTATTCCTTTGACCGCCTCCGCGCCGGTCCCCTCTCCCCCGGCGATCAGC
>JADLDZ010000308.1 GCA_020846375.1 Nitrospirales bacterium
AAGCTCAAGCTCCATCAGGCTGTCGGAGGGGCCAATGCCGGGGGCAGCGGCGAAGGTCTGACTCCCACCGCCGCTCTGGACCTCGGGTTAAAGGTGGACAGCGATGCGCTGCCCTCCGCTCTTGTTGATCAATTAAAGAACGATCAGGTGGATCTCAATGACCCTGCCACGACCATGACTCTGCTCAAGAATGATGCGGTGGTGGGGATAAAGGGCTTCTTCGACAATGACGGGAAGACCCTCCAGTCGATAGGCATTACCTGTGCCCTCTGCCACTCCACGGTGGATGATTCGGTGATGCCGGGAGTGGGACGACGACTCGACGGCTGGGCGAACCGGGACCTCGATGTAGGGGCGATTATCGCTCTCGCCCCCGACCTCAGCCCCTTTGTCGACCTCCTCAAGGTCGTCGATTCGGCGACCACCGCCCAGGATGTGCGCACTGTGCTCAATGCGTGGGGACCGGGTAAATTCGATGCGCAACTTACCCTTGATGGAAAGGGGTTCCGCCCCGACGGGAAGACCGCCGCGACCCTGATCCCCAATGCTTATGACCTCGCAGGGTTTAATCTCCATACGTGGACCGGAGCGTGGGGTACTGTCAGTTACTGGAACGCTTTTGTCGCTAACCTCGAAATGCATGGGAAGGGGAATTTCTTCGATCCGAGACTGGACGATATTGCTCAATTCCCCGACGCGGCCAGGAAGTTTCCCATTGCAGTAGCGAAACAACTGGGACATATAAAGGTTGATCCCGACGAGGACAGGATCACGAAAAAGCTCCCGGGCCTTCACCTGTATCAGCTTTCCCTTTCCTCTCCCACGCCTGTTCCAGGGCAGGATTTCGACACCACAGCCGCGGAGCGGGGAGAAGGCATCTTCAAGGGCAAGGCGGGATGCAACAGCTGCCATATGCCGCCTCTCTGGACGGAACCTGGTTGGAATGCCCATACTCCCGATGAAATGAAGATAGACAGCTTCCAGGCAGACCGCTCTCCTGATGGGGTCTATAACACTTCGAATCTCTCAGGACTGTTTGTGCGTGAGCTCGGAAAGTTCATGAAAGAGGGGAATAAAGGGCGCTTTTATCACGACGGACGCTTTGTCACTCTCAGCGACGTCGTGGAAAGCTACACTACACGCTTCGACCTGGGGCTGAGCGCCAGTGAAAGGGATGACCTTGTCGAGTATCTGAAGTCGTTGTAAGGACGAGAGGGACCGGGAGAGTCCATGAAGGACTCTCCCGGCTGCAGTCACTGCTGGAAAGGGCATACAGCTCTTGACCGGCAGGTATATTGCCTCTATACTTTACTTAAGACTAGGGTGGTGTTTCATACATACCTGCACTACGTCCGTCATTGTGAAGGGCCGTATCCTGAAGCAATTCCGTTATTGAAGCACAGAGAGTGCCGCGCTGCGCTCGCACTGATAAAGAGTGAGATCTTTTGAAACACTACACTAGCCGGTCTGCTGAGACTTCCTTTCGTATTCCTGCCGGACGGATGCATGTGCCTGGTACAGGGAGGTACCTATGAGCCTCTGGGAAACATGGCTTCCGCAGCGATTCTTCTATCTGTTCATCGGGGCGGCGTACCTTCTGGTCTGGATACAGGTGGTGCTGTTTCACTGGCGCGGCGCTTTCCGTTACGCAGCAATGTGGGGACCTGTCCTTTTTGCCCCCTTCCTTGCCGCCATGGGCATTGTCTTTGCTTTTGTACATGGCGGAATAGTGAACCGGCTTTTCATCATCCTCTATGCTATCGGGACGCTGTCGGGAATGATGGGTACCCTGTATCACTTCAAAGGCGTCCGCCACTATATCGGGGGCTTTACGCTGCGGAATTTCATGGTCGGTCCGCCGGTCATCCTCCCTCTGATATTTATGGCTCTTTCAGCGGCCGCATTGCTCATGTTCTTCCTATGGCCAGGCCCCGCAGGAGGTCTCTGATGCGCATTACCCCTGAAGAACTGGATGGCTATATGAGAAATTGGGACGAGCAGACAAGGGGTATTCTCCTGATGCGCATGGAAGAGCGCTTCAGGAGGAATGCTTTGGAGCATTTTTCCATAGAAGAAGCCGGGATTCTGGAAGCCGCCCTGGGACGGATGGTCCCCCAGGAGCCTGGTGAACAGATCGACCTGGTGGGATTCGTTGATTGGGCAGTGGGAAAACCCCTGGGACGCGGGGACCGGCAGGAGGGTCTCCCCTCCGAGGAGATCCTCTTCTCCAAGGGGATTGCCGGTATTCAGGAGACAGCCCGGGAAATGTTCAAGAGTGACTTCACCGTCCTGAAGGAACATGAGAGGGACGAGGTGCTCACCACGATCCAGGAGGGTTCGGCAAAGGGGAGAACATGGGAGGAGATCCCTTCCCGGCAGTTTTTCATAAAGTTGCTGATAAAGGCCGTCACCGGATATTGCGCGCATCCCTTTGCCTGGATGCGCATGGGCTTCCCCGGACCCAGCTACCCGGAAGGGTATGTCTGGATAACCCGACCGGAAATCCGGGCGCGCCGCAGGCACTTCCCCGGCTGGAAGACGTTTTAGGGGTCCGCGATGAAACCGATGCGGGAGCAGATGAGACGCTACTCCGGCCCGGTGGACGTCTGCGTTGTGGGTGCGGGTGCGGGGGGCGCTGTAGTGGCAAAGGAGTTGGCGGAAGCGGGCCTCTCCGTGGTGATCATCGAGGCCGGCCCCTGGCTCGATACGCAGAAGGACTTCATCAATGATGAACTGGTGATGCTCGACGGTCGCATGGATTGGGACGGCTTACGGATTACCGCCGGAAAAACACCCCTCTCCCTTGGGAGAAAGAATACGGGACGGGCGGTGGGGGGCAGCACCGTCCATTATACCGCCGTAACCCTGCGTCTTCATGCGGAGGATTTCAAGCTGCGCACCCGCGAAGGGATCGCGGAGGATTGGCCCCTCGCCTACCGGGAACTGGAGCCTTACTATGAGAAAGTCGAGAGGTACCTTGCTGTCTCGGGGCCCCGCTTTTTCCCTTGGCCTCCCTTTCACGGACCGTATCCGCATCCCGAACTGCCCTGGAGCGCACGTGACCATCTGCTGGCTGAGGGGATGCTCAAAATGGGCTTGACCCCCGTAAAGGCACCCCATGCCATTATCACGGGCTCGAAGAAGGGCCGCTCTCCCTGCATGATGTACGGTTTTTGTGCAAACGGCTGTAAATCGGATGCAAAGTCGAGCACCCTCGTCACGTATATCCCCGATGCGGTGAGGGCGGGGGCTGAAATCCGCGAGCGCTGTTTTGCCGTACGCGTGAATACTGATGCACGCCGCCTTGCACGCTCCGTCACCTACCTTTCCGAAGGAAAGGAGGAGGAGCAGGAAGCGAAGGTGATTGTACTTGCCTCTTACGCGGTCGAGACGCCCCGGTTGCTGCTCAATTCCGCGAACGGTGCTTTTCCTGACGGACTGGCCAATTCCAGCGGCCAGGTGGGGCGCAACCTCATGGTGCACCTTGGTGACAACGTGATCGGAAGGTTCCCCCGTCCGGTGGATAACTGGGTTACGCCTCCTGTGGGGGTCATGAGCCAGGACCACTACGGCACCCACCCGCACAGGGATTTCGTGCGCGGGTATACGCTGCAGGCATACCACATGTTTCCCATAGAGTTCTTTACCACACTGGTCGAGGCCAATCCTTTCCTATGGGGAAAGCGGCTCATGGAGGTGGTGGATCATTATGATCAGTACACCATTCTGGGCACGGTGGGTGAAGTGCTGCCCAACGGAAACAATTCCGTAACCCTGGCGGACGAAAAGGACTCGTATGGAATCCCCGTTGCGAAGGTTACCTATTCGCACGATGGCAACTCTCTGAGAATGTCCGAATATTCAATGCAGCTTTGCGAGCAGGTCCTGCAGGCTGCAGGAGCGAGTCATACCATCTGCATGCCGGGTACTATTCATCTGCTCGGCACGTGCCGTATGGGGAATGATCCCGTGAACTCCGTGGTGGACAAGTGGGGCTGTACCCACGATATTTCCAACCTCTTTATCTGCGACGGGAGTGTTTTCGTGACCGGAGGGGCGGTCAATCCCAGCCTTACCATTCAGGCCCTCGCTACGAGGACGGCGGAGCATATCATACGGACGGGAAAGAAACGTCCCTCCCCCCGAAGCGGTTGGTAAGACCGGGATGCGCTTTTTCGGACGGAGTCCGGTGGTCATAACGGTGTTGTCCGGCTTCGTCCTGTTGCCGGCTCTTCTTGCGGGAATGCTTGTTCTGCCCCTGGCATCCCCGGTGATGTTCCGGACTCAAACGCATACTGCAAGGTATGATGAAGAGAGCCTGTACAGGGCACTGAAAAAGGTGGAGGCTTCGACACGCCGGTGGACAGGGGAAGAGTACGGGGAGATCTATACCGCATTTTCCCGTTCTCTTGCGGAGGCGTCCGCTCCCTATCGCCGGGTTGTCGCATCTCCCGCCTCTCCGAAGGGGAGGAGACTGGCGGCTCTTTATGGGGAATATAGGGAAGCCC
>JADLDZ010000309.1 GCA_020846375.1 Nitrospirales bacterium
GCAGGGCGGTGGGATGTTCCAGGATGGCCCCCTTTGCATCCACACTCAGAAACCCCAGGGTATCATTTTCCGGTACGGAGGCGGTGCGGAAAAAGGCCCGTGCCGTAGCCTCGGAGCACTGTATCCCCACCTCTTTCTTCATGCCTCCCACCAGGATCAGGAGCCCTTTCCGGCCGTAGGGGCCTTCGGGAATAGGTTTCTTCAGCAGGTATTTCTCACACCAGAACGTCTGGCAGCGATCGATCATCGCCTTTGCCTGGGCGCTGAGTCCGAAAAAGAAGACAGGGGAGGCGAGGACGATCCTGTCCGCCTCCCGCACCGCCTGGTAGATCTCGTCCATATCATCCCTGATGATGCAGATGCCCGTCTGGTCGCATCCTCCGCAGTCCTGGCAGGGCTTGATCTTCATCAGGTTGAGCTTGAACAACCGGATCTCATGCCCGGTCTCATCGATGGCCCTGAGCGCCTCACGCAGAAGCAGCTCCGAATTCCCTTCGGCCCGGGGGCTCCCCTGAAATGCCGCAATTTTCATGTGGTGTTCCGCTGTCCTTTCTTTTAGAGTTCTTTCTTCCTACGGCAGCCTCCGCAGCGCAGTCCAGGGTGGAGCCGCATTCCTCGTCCGGTACGGCTCTTGATCAGTCGATCTTCCGGAACATCTGCTTCTTCGCCCCGCAGACAGGGCAGGTGTCGGGGGGCTCGCCCTCCACCGTATTTCCACAGACCTGGCAGACGTGATACTCCACCCCGGCCTCCTGACCGAGAGTCTCGATGGCTTTCCTGAAGAGGCCCGCATGCACCTTTTCCACTTCATTGGCAAAGGTGAAGGTCCGTAATGCGCATTTGTTGTTTTCTTCTTCAGCCTCCCTGATCATGCGAGGGTACATGTTCTGGAACTCATGCACTTCGCCGTTAAGGGCGGCTTCGAGGTTCTCCCGTGTCTTTCCGACTCCCGCCATCTCTTTCAGGTGGTTGTGGGCATGCACTGTCTCGGCTGCTGCAGCGGCCCTGAAGAGCTTCGCTGTCTGGTGGTATCCTTCCTCTTCCGCCTTTTTTGCAAAGGCGAGGTACTTCCTGTTCGCCTGTGACTCTCCGGCAAAGGCTTCCTGCAAGTTCTGTTCGCTTCTCCCCATGCGCTCCTCCGGTCGGAATTATTATTCGAATTGCTGGTGGTATTCTTTCAAACGCCTTGCAAAGTCCCTGCCGAACTCGTAGCACTTCGCTTCATCCTCCAGCGACGGGCGGTAGAGGATCTGGAGGCCCGGTTCGAAGGTTTCGAGGCCCATTCGCTTGAACTCCTCATAGGCCTCCTTCACTGCTCCGCCTCCCCAGCCGTAGCTTCCGAAGGCCCCCACAATCCTGTTCTTCGGGCGCAGGCCCCGCAGATGGGTGAGGAACTCGGCAATGGTGGGATACATGATGTTATTGAGCGTGGGAGTGCCGATAAGACAGCCCCTCGAATGCCAGAACTCCTTGATGGCGACGCTCATGGGGGTCGCCCTCAATTTTATGACGCAGCACTCGACCCCCTCGTCCTTGACCCCCTGGATCATGGGAGAGGTCATCTGTTCGGTGGAATGCCACATGGTGTCGTAGATGATGGAAGCGCACTGTCTCGCCTTGCCATTGGCCATGTCGAGATACATCTTGAGCACCTTCCCGGGGTTTTTCCTCCAAATGATGCCGTGGTCGGGGGCGATGATCTCGATTTCGAGCCCCAGCTTCTGCACCTCGGCGAGCTTTGTCTTGATCAACTGCCCGAAGGGCATCAGGATGTTCGCGTAATAATCGATGACCGCGTCCTCCAGGGCCGCCATCGACGCACAGGTGACGAACTCGTCATCGAACCTGACCGCCGAAGCGATATGCTGTCCGAAGGCATCCTGGCTGATGAGGATCTTGTCCTCTTTTATATATGTCATCATGGAGTCGGGCCAGTGGAGCATGGGGGTCTCGATGAAGAGCAGGGTCCTCTTCCCGATCGTCAGCGTATCCCCTGTCTTAACCACCCTGATGCTCCACTTCGAGAGGTCGAAAAACCTTTCGAGCCCTTTTTTCCCCTTCTCGGTGATGTAGATGGTGGCATGGGGGGTGAGCTCCATGATCTTGTCGATACTGGTGACGTGATCGTTTTCGATGTGGTTGATGACGACATGCTTTATCTTCGCGGGATCGGCCACCGTCCTGATGTTCTTGATGGTGCTGTCCGAAAAGTCGTACTTGACGGTATCCAGCAGGGTGATCTCGTCATCCATGATGAGATAGTTGTTGTACGTCGTTCCCCGGGGGGTCTCGTAGCCGTGGAAGTCCCGTATCGCCCAATCGATGGCTCCCACCCAGTACACCCCGTTCTTGATCTCAACAGCCTTCATTGCTCGCCTCCGTTAAGGAAAGTGTAGAACGCGACCGGTATCTACTCCCTTCTATAATAACAGGAATCGGCGGTCTGAGCGCACAAAAAAAGCACTGCCGTCAACAGGAAGAGCCGCCGCCTTGCGCCTTTCTCCATCCTTCACCCTGCAGACGCGCCATCCTCTGCTGCGCCCATGATTTCATCTCCTGGATATAACGGGTGGGATTCGACTTCATCAGAGAGACGATCTGCTCCCGCTCTCTGACGCTGTCGAGGTGGTCGCCGGGATAGATACCGTTCCAGGTGCAGTATCCCTCATCGAAAAGAATAACGGGGGTGACGGGAGAGCGGGGGATCTTGTGCCCCTCGAACTGTACTATATCCATATCGTATTCAATCACCCACCCGTTGTCAACGATCATGCAGACGGGATCGATCCGTATGTCGGAGGAACAGGCGGGGCAATACAGCGTCCTGACCGTCTGATCGGACAGGATGTTATCCCTGAAATGGAAACTTGCGGATTTGCTGCCGCAGGTGCATCGTATTTCGGCTGCCATACACATGGGAGACCTCCTTTTCGGTAGAGAGGCAGTCTGCCTGCTTCAATAGTTACTCCTCCCCCTCTCCCTCGCCC
>JADLDZ010000310.1 GCA_020846375.1 Nitrospirales bacterium
CTCCCATACTCCCGGGGTAAGGCTTTCCACTGACATCCTGTCCTTAAAACATATATGATCGCCGCAAATACCTTCCGCGGATCCATTGGCTTTCTGCCTCCCCCAGGACGCCTCTTGTATTTCCTCCTTTTCGTCCTGGTTCGCTTCGGTAGCAACGGTTCTACTTTTTGCCATAACTCCTCTGAAATCTTCCACGTCTTTACTGTCATCCTTTAGTCTCGCTGTTTTAACTTTGTACACGCAAGTTATTCCCGGATAGGCTCTTAATCTCGTGTGTCATTCCCTTCTTCACATTCCCCTGATTATTCTCATCCTCCGCCCATCGTGCTGGATTGTTGATGATATATTACCGAATACGGTTCAACTCGTCATCATCCCGCTTGATTAAATGTCCTCCTCAACTATTTCATTAATGGCCTGTATATTATCATATACATTTAAGTTTTAAAACATATAATTGTCAAAGGATTTGAAAAAGTGTAAACGATTCCGGGCAAGCCGGAATGACGACACATAGCGCTGCTTTCGAGGCAATGACAAAAACTTCATGGTATGTATCTGTTAAGTGAGAGAGAAGCAAAGAAAGAGCGCAAGAAGAAAGGAATCCTGAGTAGGACCCTGAAACAAAAGGAAGGGCCATCTCCGATTTCGAAGACAGCCCTTCCTTTTGTTTGGTACCACTGTGACGTGTGCGTCAGGAACTGCAGTTACCTGAACACGAATCCACCCCTAAATATCGATGTTCTTCGCCTCCAGGGCGTGCTTGGTGATGAACTCCTTCCTCGGCTCCACCTGGTCGCCCATGAGGATGGTGAACATTTCATCCGCCTTTACCGAGTCTTCCACCGTGACCTGCAGGAAGGTCCTCTTCTCGGGGTCCATGGTGGTCTCCCACAACTGCTGCGGGTTCATCTCCCCCAGCCCCTTATAGCGCTGGATGGACAGGCCCTTCTTGGACCCTTCCGTGGCAACGGAGAGCAGGTCTCTCAGGGAAGGCACCTCCTTCACCTCTCCGCCCTTCAGCTCAAGCGTAAAGGGGGCCGGCCCCAGGGCATGTGTCAGCTCCTTATAGAGGCCTGCCACCTCCTTGAACTCGGGAGAGAGGAAGAGAGGGATTGAAAGGGTCAGCTTGTAGTTCTGCCGCCTCACATCGACGGCAAAGGCTTCGTGCTCCTCATCTACGAGGATTTCGCCGTGTTTGAGGGAGGTCAGCGCCTCCTTGAGCTTTCCGAGGAGGTCCGCCACGGCGTCCTTGTCTTTGAATGTCTCCTTCTCTACACCCTTTTTCAGGAGAAGGGCGATCACCTCGGGGTCGCTCCTCTTCTTTTCGAACCACCCGATGAGCTTCTCGAAGGTGGCGATCTTCTTGAGGAAGGGCACCAGCTTCTTCCCGCCGACCTTCCCCATCGGAGCAACGACATGCATGTCCTCCGCGGCAAGGTCGAAGAGCATCGCCATGAGCTCCGTCTCGTTCTGGACGTACTTTTCGGTCTTGCCCTTCTTGATCCGGAAAAGGGGCGGCTGGGCGATATAGAGGTACCCTTTTTCGAGCAGTTCCGGCATCTGGCGGTAGAAGAAGGTGAGGAGGAGCGTCCGGATATGGGCGCCGTCCACGTCCGCGTCGGTCATCAGCACGATCTTGTGGTACCGCGCCTTGGCGGTATCGAACTCCTCGGGACCGATGCCCGTGCCCAGGGCGGTAATCAGCGTTTTGATCTCGTCGGAAGTCAGCATCTTGTCGAAGCGGGCCTTCTCCACATTGAGGATCTTTCCCCGCAGCGGCAGGATCGCCTGGTAGCGCCGGTCCCTGCCCTGTTTCGCCGAGCCTCCCGCGGAGTCTCCCTCGACAATGTACAGCTCCGAACGGGCGGGGTCCTTCTCGGAGCAGTCCGCCAGCTTGCCCGGCAGCCCCGTATCCTCCAGCACGCCCTTCCTGCGGGTCAGCTCCCGCGCTTTCCGGGCGGCCTCCCGGGCCCGCGCCGCCTGGATCGCCTTCTCGATGACCTTGCGGGCGACGGAAGGGTTTTCCTCGAAGTAGGTCGAAAGGGCCTCGTTCACGATGGACTCCACGATACCCTTGACCTCGCTGTTGCCGAGCTTCATCTTGGTCTGGCCTTCGAACTGGGGATTCGGGAGCTTCACGCTGATTACGGCGGTAAGCCCCTCCCTGATATCGTCGCCGGAAACGCTCTCCTTGCCCTCCTTGATGATTCCCGAGGAGGTGGCGTAGCTGTTCGCAGTCCGGGTGAGGGCCGATTTGAAGCCCACCAGGTGGCTGCCGCCCTCCCGGGTGTTGATGTTGTTGGCAAAAGTATAGATGTTTTCAGAGTATCCGTCGTTGTACTGGAGCGCGATTTCCGCGGTGATCCCGTCCTTTTCCCCCTCGACATAGATGGGCTTCGGATGGAGTGGGTTCTTGTTCTTGTTCAGGTGCTCCACAAAGGAGACAATCCCCCCCTTGTACAGGAATTCCTGGTGCTGCTCCGTCCTCTCGTCGGCAATGCTGATCTGCAGCCCACTGTTCAGGAAGGCGAGCTCCCGCAGGCGCTGCGCCAGCACATCGTAATGGAACTCGGTCGCTTCGAAGATCTCCGGGTCGGGTTTGAAGGTGATCTTCGTACCCCTCCCCTTTGTCTTGCCGGTGACAGTGAGCGGGGTGACGGGCTTGCCTCTCTCGAACCGCTGATGGTAGACGACCGCCTCCTGCTTTATCTCCATTTCGAGCCACTCGGACAGGGCGTTCACCACCGAGACGCCCACCCCGTGCAGTCCTCCCGAAATCTTGTAGGCCTTCGACTCGAACTTGCCCCCCGCGTGGAGCTCGGTCAGCACGATCTCGGCGGCGGACCTCCCCTCGGGATCACCGGGATGCGGCCCTGTGGGGATCCCCCTCCCGTTGTCGATCACCGTGCAGCTCCCGTCATGGTGCAGGACCACCTCGATGGCGGCGCAGTGTCCGGCGAGGGCTTCGTCCACGCTGTTGTCCACCACCTCGTAGACGAGGTGATGCAGACCCTCGATGCTGGTGGACCCGATATACATAGCGGGACGCATTCTCACCGCAGAGAGGCCTTTCAATATTTTTATCTCTTCGGCCCCATAGGCCGTTTCTACCTGCTCTCTATTCTTATCAGTCATCTCTCTCCTCTTCTTTGTCCGGTGTTCGTGATGCGTGCCGGTGCGGGCACAGCCCCGTCTCGGCGGCACGCATCAGCGGCACGCAGGACCGGCGCCTACAGGCGCATCGGCATTACTACATATTTATATTCCTCGCTGCCCTCTTCCATGATCAGGGTCGGACTGAGGGGTTCATTCAACCTGAAGACGATCGTCTCGGCACCCATGACGCCCAGGGCATCGAGGATATAGCGCGCGTTGAAGGCGAGGGAGAGGGGGCTCCCCGCATACTCCACCGTAATCTCGTCCTTCGCCTCTCCCAGGTCGGGATTCGAGGCGGAGATGCCCATCGTTGCGGTGTCGAGGTCCACCTTTACCGCGCTGCTCCTCTCCTTGCTCATGATGGAGACCCTCCTGAGGGCCTTCATGAGGGTGTTCTTGTCCACCGACATGACCTTTTCGCCCGCCGCAGGGATGACCTGCTCGTAATTCGGGTAGGTGCCCTCTATCAACCGGGTCAGGAACTGGATTTCGTCCAGGGTGAAGAGGATATGGTTCTTCCCGATGGCCAATTTTATCTCTTTCGGCTCGTCGGTCAGAAACCTCCTCAGCTCGGACAGGGACTTCCGCGAAAAGATGATCTTCTTTTCCTCCGCCGGTTTCGCCCCCACCGTTTTCCGGGAGAGGGCGAGGCGGTGTCCGTCCGTGCCCACGACGGTCAGGGTGCCGTCCGTCTTTATATGAAAGAGGAGCCCGTTCAGCACATAGCGCGTATCAGACTCCCCTGCCGCATACAGCGTCTTGTCGATCATTTCGAGGAGCACCGGGGAATCCATCACCATCTCTTCCGCCTCCCCGGAGAGGGATGGCCAGACAGGGAACTCCTCGGGAGAGAGGCAGGCCAGGCGGAAAAGGCTCTTTCCGCTCTTTATTTTCAGCCACTTGCTGTCGACTGACTCGAGGGTGATGTCCCCCTCCATTTCCCGCACGATCTCGAAAAGCTTTTTTGCGGGAATGCACAGGCTCCCCTCTTCCGCCACGTTCAGGGCGATGGGCTCCCTGAACGCGGTCTCGAGGTCGGTAGCAGTAATGGCGCCGCCTCCTTTCTCCGCTGCGAGAAGGAAATGGCTCAGGATGGGCATGGTGTTCTTCTTCTCCACGATGTTCTGAATATCGGAAAGCTTTCTCTGCAATTCATCCTTTTCTACTGTTACCTTCATGTACTCCCTCCGGAAAAAATGAAATGA
>JADLDZ010000311.1 GCA_020846375.1 Nitrospirales bacterium
AGGCCTGCCGTGGGGGCGGCAATGGAGCCCTGCCTCTTCGCGTAGACCGTCTGGTAGCGCTCCTTGTCCTCGTCCCGTGGCTTCCTCTTTATATAGGGGGGGAGAGGCATACTCCCGTGGCGCCAGAGCAGCTCATGAATGCGGCCCAGGTCCCTGTGCGGGAAACGGATGTACCCCTTCGGGGGGAGCTCGCCTCCGCCGTTCTTCCCGCCTCCCGCCTCCCGCCATATCTCCGCCCTGATGTCCCCGAAGACGGTGATGCCGCCGCAGTACTTTCCACGGAAAAGGGCCTCCCATGCCCCCTTCCCGTCGACCTCCCGCACGAGCAGGAGGTCGAGCGTGCCCCCGGAAGGCTTGGAGCCGACGATACGGGCGGGGAAGACCTTTGTGTCGTTGAGAAGGAGCATATCTCCCTCTGCAAGGTATTCTACGATGTCGTGAAAGCTCCGGTGTTCCAGGGAGCCGTCCCTCCCCAGGACAAGGAGCCGGGAGTGGTCTCTGACAGGGGAAGGCTGCAGGGCGATCAGCTCTTTGGGCAGGACGAAGTCGAAATCAGTCGTTCTCACGGTTTTCGTACAACTCTATGGCAGTGCCCGGATAGAATCGTGAGAGGATCTCCCGATAGCTTTTTCCTTCCCGCGCCATTTCCAGGGTCGTCCATTGGCACATCCCCACACCGTGACCGTATCCCTTTCCCTCGAATATGTATGCATCCCCCTCTCTCACAAGGCTCATGATCATGGTGCTCGGCAGCTTCTCCCATCCGAGATTCTTCCGCAGGTCCTTGGCAGGGACACTGTATTCCCCCGTCCCGGTAATCACCTTGAAGATACGGACGCGGTTGGAGACGGTGTAGGAATCGATGATGATGTCCCTGATGCCGTCATACCCGGTCGCCTTTTCGATATCGGCCAAGGGTATCCTCTTCTCCCACATGTAATAAGGGGACAGCTCACTGCCCGTCTCGACCGGCTTCAGGTACGGGTAGCTCTTGCCGAACATCTCGAGTGGGTCTTCCGTCATTCCCCCGCTCGTGGAATGGTAATAGGCGGCGATGGGGCTTCCCTCATACGTCAGGATCTCGCCTTTCGTACTGTCCACCGCCTTTGCGATAGTCTCCGGGATGGAATGCCCCTTGTATACCTGATGCATGACCGAAGAAGTGAGATGGTACGGCACCTTCTGGACTGCGCTGCTCGACTTCTGATACAGAGCATAGGTCCGGGCCACCACTGCCTGCGCCTTGAGAGCCTCACTGTCCCATCTGCTCCCGACCTCGGCGGCGACCACACCCTTTACGTAATCCTCCAGAGGGATCTCATTGACGAGATAAAGCCCGCTTTCCCCCCGCCACACATCGATATTCCCGGTATATTTCAGCCCGCTCAGGATCACTTCCCCCTTCGCGTTCCCGAGCTTCTCGACCTTTTCGTTCTTCTGGGGGATCCTCGCGGATTTGCCGTCCAGCAGCAGCACCCTGATCGTGGCGTCGGCGGCAGAGAGAGAGAGAGGGTGGAAAAGGGGGGAGGCCAGGAGAAAGAAGAGGAGTACCAGTGCGATGGAGCCGTTTTGTCCGCTCTTCACTTCCCTGTTCCTGTGCATTGTTCATTTCCTCCCGATCAACCAGAATAGAAGAGTCAACAAAAGGCTGAGCAGAATGCTCGTCGCCAAGGGAAAATAAAACGTGAAATTCTTTCGCTGGATAAAGATATCGCCGGGGAGCCGCCCGATCCAGGGGATCTTCCCTGCAAGCAGGAGCAGCCCGCCTGCCACTGCAAGCAGTATCCCCACAATGACCAGGAACCTGCCTATGCTCTGTATTTCGCCCATACCCTTCCCGGATTACCCTTGCCGCCGGCGCCTCACTGCTTTTCCCGAAGGTATCGCTCCATCTCCGAATAGATGCAGCCGCAATATTTCTGCCGGTAGAGTTCCATTTCCCCGGACTGCCTCCGGCCCTCCCGGAAGCCTTCCCGGAAATCCTCCGCGAAGAACTCCACGGAGTACCTTTCCTGCATCGCTCTCCCTGCCTGCACGATCAGGTCGAACTTCTGGTACGGACTCACCAGGAGGGAGGTGGTAAAGGCATCGGCCCCCCTCTCCCTCGCCGTCCGGGCGGTCTCTTCCAGGCGGACGGTATAGCAGTAGACGCACCGGTTCTCCTCATCCCCCACCACGTTGCGCAGGTACTCTTTCAGGCCGTACTCGTCGCGATACTCAACGTCCAGATCCCAAAGGGCCTGGAGCTTCTTCAGGGCATCGAGTCTGCTCCGGTATTCCACTACGGGGTGGATATTGGGGTTGAACCAGAACCCCGCCACCTCGATCCCCCTCTCCCGGACCGTCCGGAGCGGATATACGGCACAGGGGGCACAGCACAGATGCATCAGGAGCTTCATCTCAGAACAGGCCGTGAGGGAGGCTCTTCCCTAGGTGTTCGTACGCCCTCCTCGTGGCAACCCTTCCCCGGGATGTCCTCTCCAGCAGTCCCTCCTGCAGCAGGAAGGGCTCGTACACGTCTTCGATGGTCTCCCTGTCCTCCCGCATCGTGGCGGCAAGGGTTTCGACCCCCGCCGGACCGCCGTTGAATTTCTCGATCAGCGTCCGGAGCAGCTTCCTGTCGGCCTCATCGAGACCGAGAATGTCCACGTCAAGGGCGGTCAGCGCGTCTTTCGTAATGGACATATCAATGGTCCCGTTCCCCCGCACCTGGGCAAAGTCCCTGATCCGTTTCAGGAGGCGGTTCGCGATCCTCGGGGTGCCCCGCGCTCTGCGCGCGATCTCCGTTGCGGCATCCTCCCGTATTTCGATCTCCAGCAGGTGGGCGGAGCGGGTCACGATCTCCTTCAACTCTTCGGGAAGGTAGAACTCGAGCCTGCAGATAACCCCGAACCTGTCCCGCAGAGGCGAGGTCAGCAGTCCTGTTCGGGTGGTGGCGCCGATCAGGGTGAACCGCGGCAGGTTGAGCTTGAGGGTCCGCGCGTTGGGCCCCTGGCCGATGATGATGTCGAGATTGTAATCCTCCATGGCGGGATACAGAACCTCTTCCACAATCCTCGGCAGCCGGTGTATCTCATCGATGAAGAGGATGTCCCGGTCGGAGAGGTTGGTCAGAATGGCGGCGAGGTCGCCCGGCCTTTCGAGCACGGGGCCCGAAGTCGTTTTGATATTGACCCCCAGCTCATTGGAGATGATGGCGGCGAGGGTCGTCTTCCCGAGACCCGGGGGGCCGAAGAACAGGGCATGGTCAAGGGCCTCCTTCCGCATACCCGCCGCCTCGATGAAGACCTTCAGGTTTTCCTTTATCTTCTGCTGTCCGATGAATTCATTGAGAGAGCGGGGCCTGAGGCTCAATTCATAGGGAAGCTCCCCGGCATCCACCTCAGGGGACAGGGGACCGGTCTCTTTATCTTCTATTCTCATCTTCTTCTTCCGCTGCCTGCTTTGTACGTATTATTTCTCTTTTGTCAGGTATTTTAATGACTCCCTGAGCAAACTTTCAATATCGCCCAGGCCGCTCGCGCCGGCCTTTTCGAGGGCATCCTGGGCCACGCTCCTCTTGTACCCGAGGTTCACCAGTGCGGAGAGGGTGTCGTCGTAGACAGGGTTCCTCTTCTCCTGGAGGGACGGGAGCTTCTCCCGCAGCTCGAGGATCAGCCGGTGGGCGGTCTTCTTTCCGAGACCCGGCACCCTGCACAACGCATCCACGTTCTCGGAATCGATGGCATGGTAGAACTGATCGGGCGGGATGGAGGAGAGGAGATTCAGGGCGGTCTTCGGCCCCACTCCCGATATCCCGATAAGAGTGGTGAAGATACGCTTTTCATCCTCTGTCCGGAAGCCGAAGAGCTGGAGGGCATCCTCGCGCACATGGGTATGGATGAAGAGGAAGACCTCACGGTTCTCCTCGGGAAGGGAGGAAAGGAGGGTCAGGGGCACATGGACACCGTACCCGACTCCCTGCACCTCGATGATCACCGTATCGGGCCTCTTCGAGAGAAGCTTTCCCCGCAGCGACGCTATCATTCTGGTATCACTCCCCGGTGGAACAGGGCTCAGACCGGAAAGACCGGTCCCTGTCCGTTTGTTGTATCTACTTCACGGCAAGCTGGAGGGTATGCGCATGGCATAGCGCCAGTGCCAGCGCATCCGCGCTGTCAGGGGAGAGGACGTGGCCGATCCGCAGTATCTCCCGCACCATCTTCTCCACCTGTCCCTTATCCGCCCTCCCGTACCCCACCACCGCCTTCTTCACTTCCAGTGGGCTGTATTCATGGATCGGCAACCCGGCAAGAGAGGCCGCAAGGAGCACCACTCCCCGGGTATGCCCCAGGCTCAGGGCCGCCTTTACCCCCTTCGCAAAGAAGATCTTTTCGATCACGATCTCATCGGGCTTGTATTCCGCAATCACCTCGACAAGAGAGGTATACAGTTCATTGAGCCGTACATGGAGGGGCTTCCGGGCGGGCAGGACAATCCTGCCGGAGGAGAGATAGACGGACTGCCGCGTTCCGTTGCCTCCCCGGCGCGGCACGCGGGGCGGCATATGGGATTGTTCCGCATGACGGATCAGCCCATACCCGCAATAAACGCTTCC
>JADLDZ010000312.1 GCA_020846375.1 Nitrospirales bacterium
CCGCTCCCTTATTTTTGAGAATTCCCCGCCCTTTCAGGTAAAGTTAAAGAAAGCATCCCGCAGAGGAGCGCAGGGCCACACAAAGCTCCCTGCAGGCGTCCGGCTTGCTGCGGGAGGACGATCATCGTCAGACAGGAGAATTCCTCGTGGAAGAGCTTCATATCATCGGCGGCGGACTCGCGGGATGCGAGGCCGCATGGCAGGCGGCGCAGCAGGGGGTGCGCGTCGTCCTTTTCGAGATGAGACCCCGGAAAATGACCGAGGCCCACAGGACCCCCGATCTCGCGGAGCTTGTCTGCTCCAACTCCTTTCGCTCGAAGGACCCGGGGACGGGCCCCGGGCTCCTGAAAGAAGAGTTGAAGAAAGCGGGGTCCCTGATCATGAAGGCAGCAGAGGCGGCAGAGGTCCCTGCGGGCTCCGCTTGCGCCGTGGACCGCTCTCTGTTTTCCGCCTGCATCAGCGATGCCATGGAAAGCCGTCCCGGCATACGAGTCGTCAGGGAGGAAGTCACCTCCCTTCCGGACTCCGTGGCCATCATCGCGACAGGCCCTCTCACTTCCCCTCCCATGACCGAGGCGCTCCAATCCCTCGTGGGGGGGGAGCATCTCCATTTCTATGACGCCATCGCTCCCATCATCGACGCGGAAAGCATCGACTCCCCGAAAGTATATCTTTCCTCCCGTTACGGCAAGGGCGGTGACGATTACGTAAACTGCCCCCTCTCCTCCGAGGAGTACCAGCTCTTCTACGATGCCCTGCGGGAGGCCGACACGGTCGCAGCGAGGGAGTTTGAAGATATGAAGGTTTTTGAGGGATGCATGCCGGTGGAGGTGATGGCGGGGCGCGGGAGAGATACCCTGCGTTTCGGTCCCCTGAAGCCGGTGGGCCTGCCCCACCCGGAAACAGGCAGGATACCCCATGCCGTCGTCCAACTGAGGCCGGAGAACCGGGAGAAGACCGCATATAATATGGTGGGGTTCCAGACGAGGCTCCGGTGGCCGGAGCAGAAAAGGGTGTTCAGGATGATCCCGGGGCTGGAGAACGCCGAATTCATGCGCTTCGGGAGCATCCACCGGAACACCTACCTCAACAGTCCACGCCATCTGGGAAAAGACCTGTCCCTCAGGGCAAAGGATACGCTGTACCTGGCGGGGCAGATCACCGGGGTAGAAGGCTATATCGAATCCACCGCCATGGGCCTGATAGCGGGAATCAACGCTGCACGCAGGGTCCTGGGGAAAGAGAGCATTCTTCCTCCGCGCACCACCGCCCACGGCTCCCTGATTGCGCACTGCACGGAATCCGCGCCGGAGGACTTCCAGCCGAGCAATATCAACTTCGGCCTCCTCCCCCTGGGGGAAGAGATCATGAAGATACGCGATAAAAAGAAGCGGCGACAACGGGTTGCGGAAGTTGCATTAAAGGAGTGGGCGGAGTATATTTATACCATTACCCGGTAAACGCTGCGGGCCGGACATACGGGCCTGCAGGGAATGACCCGCTGCCGGGGCGGGAGCACGGCTCTGCACGCAATGGCACAGGAAACGCTGGATACCTACATACGACAATTCCTCACCTACCTCGATATCGAGAGGGGGGTCTCTCCCCACACAATGAAGGCGTATGAACAGGACCTCAAAGAGTTCAGCGAATACTGCAGGGCAGCCTCCCCCCTGGATATCGAGATGATCGATATCAGAGGGTTCGTAGCGGAAAAGATCATGGCGGGAAAGAGCAAGACCACCGTGGCGAGAAAGCTGGCGACCCTCCGGTCTTTCTTCCGCTATCTTTACCGGGAAGGGTACGTAAAGGCCAACCAGGCGAAGCTCGTCCCCACTCCGAAGACACCGAAGCATCTGCCGAATTTCCTTTCGGTGGACGATGCGTTTACTCTCGTCCAGACCCCCGAAGGGATCGGTCTCCTGCCTGCACGGGACAGGGCCGTCCTCGAGCTCTTCTATGCGAGCGGGCTGCGGGTTTCCGAAGTGGCGGGGCTGAATACCGATGACCTGAACCTGAGGGAAGGTCTGGTAAAGGCCAGGGGAAAAGGAAAGAAAGAGAGGATCGTCCCTGTCGGGAGCAAGGCTCTTGATGCGCTGAAATCATATCTCGTGGAGAGAATGCTTTTCAGGAAGAAGAAAGCGGACTCCGGCAGCGGGCCTGCCCTTTTCCTCAACAGGAGCGGGGGGAGGCTGACCGACAGACAGATACGCAGGATCGTGGTGAAGCATGCCCGGGCCATGGGCATCAGCGGTCAGATAGGCCCCCATACCCTGCGGCACACCTTTGCAACGCATCTCCTGCTGGGGGGCGCGGACCTGCGGACGATACAGGAACTGCTGGGCCACTCCTCCCTCTCCACCACCCAGAAGTATACCCATCTGGATGTGGGGCATTTGATCGATGTATACGATAAGGCGCACCCACTGGCAAACGATACGGACAAATAAAAACACGGAGGAGCGGGGACGGGAAAAGCCCCTCCTCACTTATTCAGGAGGATGTCATGTTCCATGGCACAACTATTCTATGTGTACGACGCAACGACAGGGTCGCCATCGCCAGCGACGGGCAGGTGACCATGGGCAGCACGGTTTTGAAGCACAATGCCAGAAAAATCAGGAAAATGTATAATGATAAAATCCTCGCCGGCTTTGCGGGAGCGACCGCGGACGCCTTCACCCTGTTCGAGAAGTTCGAGGCGAAGCTCGAAACATACCGGGGGAACATCACCCGGGCGGCGGTGGAGCTTGCAAAGGACTGGAGGACGGACAGGGTCCTGCGGCGGCTTGAGGCCCTGCTGATCGTGGCGGACGGCGGGCACACGCTGATCCTGTCCGGCACGGGGGACGTCATCGAGCCGGAGCACGGCGTTGCGGCCATCGGCTCCGGAGGCCCCTTTGCTCAGGCGGCAGCGCGGGCCCTGTTCGAAAATACGGACCTCCCCGCGGCGGAGATCGTGAAGAAGGCCATGGACATCGCCTCGGACATTTGCATCTACACCAATAAACAGATAACGATAGAGGAATTGCATGGATAACTTTACCCCGAAGAAGATCGTCGAAGAACTGGACAGGTACATCATCGGTCAGGACAAGGCAAAGAGGGCCGTTGCCATCGCGCTGCGGAACAGGTGGAGACGGCAGAGGCTGTCCCCCGATCTCAAGGACGAGGTACTGCCGAAGAATATCATCATGATAGGCCCTACCGGGGTCGGCAAGACAGAAATCGCACGGAGGCTCGCAAAGCTCGCCAATGCCCCCTTCCTCAAGATCGAAGCCTCGAAATTCACCGAAGTGGGCTATGTGGGCCGCGATGTGGAGTCGATGATACGGGACCTCACCGAGATTTCCCTGAACATGGTCAAGACGGAGCACATGGAGAAGGTGCAGGAAAGGGCGCGCGGCCTGGCGGAAGACAGGGTCCTCGACCTGCTGCTGCCGCTGCCGAGGCCGTCCCGGGTGGGGGCGGTCTCCGATACGCAGGAGGAGAGGGACGCCCACGCCGAAACAAGGGAGAGACTGAGGACTCAACTGCGCGAAGGGAAGCTGGATTCCCGCTATGTGGATATCGAGGTCAAGGAAAAGATGATGCCCTTCGGGGTCATCTCCAACGTGGGAATGGAGGAGCTCGAGATCAACCTGAAGGACATGCTCGGGAATTTTCTCCCGGAGAAGTCGAAGCGGAAGAAGGTGAAGGTATCCGAAGCCCTGATCCTGCTCACCCAGGAGGAGGCCAACAAGCTTATCGATATGGAGAAAGTGACCCGGGAGGCCATCGAGCGGGTGGAGCAGACCGGGATCGTCTTCATCGACGAGATCGACAAGGTTGCGAGCAAGGGGCAGGGGCACGGGCCCGATGTTTCGCGGGAAGGAGTGCAGCGGGACCTGCTGCCCATCGTGGAGGGCTCCACCGTCACCACGAAGTATGGGCCGGTGCGGACCGAGCATATCCTCTTCATCGCGGCCGGGGCCTTCCACATCGCCAAGCCTTCCGACCTCATTCCCGAGCTCCAGGGGAGGTTCCCCATCCGTGTCGAGCTCGAATCCCTCGGCAAGGAGGAGTTCATCCGCATCCTGACCGAGCCGTACAACGCACTGATCAAACAATACACCGCGCTCCTTGAAACGGAAGAAGTGGTGCTGGACTTCAGCGGGTCTGCCGTCGATGAACTGGCGAACATTGCGGTGACCGTGAACGAGAAGACCGAAAATATCGGCGCACGGAGGCTCCATACCGTCCTGGAGAGACTCCTTGAGGAAGTCTCCTTCAATGCCCCCGAAATGCGGGGGGTGAAGGTCGCCATCGACAAGGAGTACGTACAGCAGAAGCTCTCCGATGTAGTGGGGGACCAGGACCTCAGCAGGTACATTCTATAGGATGTGCATGCAACGGTTCGCCCGGTCCCGCCACGAACACCGTCTGCATACACACCCTGGGGGAGCCGCATAACAATGGAAAAGGGAGATCGGAGCGCCGGACCGACGGGATTCTTCCTCCCCGGACGCCCCCTGCTGCTTCTGCTCGCTCTCCTTCTCCTTTCTTCCTGCGCAGGGAGATATACGGTGGGGCAGGGTGCGGCCCCCGGCTTCCGGGAGCTCAAAGGGGATAAAAAAACCGTCATTGCCTCGTGGTACGGACCCGACTTTCACGGCAAGCCCACGGCTTCGGGTGAGATCTTCGACATGCACGCCCTTACCTGCGCACACCGGGAGTATCCCTTCGGTACAAGACTGCTGGTCACCAGCGCGCGCGCCGGCAGGGAGGTAGAGTGCATCGTGAACGACCGGGGGCCCTTCATTCCCGGACGGGACCTCGACCTTTCCTATGCCGCGGCCCGGCAGATCGGGCTCATCGGCCCCGGAACGCAATGGGTCTCCATCGAGCCGGTGGGAAGGGACCTCCGTTATGTGAAGTACATCAGGTACGGGGTAATGGAGGGTCCCCTCACCCTTCAGATCGGAGCCTTCCGTGACGAGTCCAACGCACAGCGATTAAAGACGGCTCTGGAGCTGCGGTACCAGGACGTCTTTCTGACGGAAGCGAAGGTGGGAGGGGTGAAATACTACCGGGTCCGGGTCGGCAGGTTCGCTTCGAAAGCCGATGCTGCGGATAGGGGGAGAACACTCGCGGAGGAAGGATACAGCGTACTGATAACACACCACGAACAACAGATATGAGCAAGAAGGCGTGCACAGGCACCATAAAGGAGATACCCATGGAGAAGCTCATTGAAAAGGCCGGTATCCTGATCGAGGCATTACCTTTTATCCGCAATTTCTACGGGAAGACTTTCGTGATAAAGTACGGAGGCGCCGCACAGGTGGAAGAGTCCCTGAAAAACTCCTTCGCCCAGGATGTGGTGCTCCTGAACTTTATCGGCATCAAGCCGGTCATCGTGCACGGCGGGGGCCCGAAAATAAGCCAGATCATGAAGAGGATGGGCAAGGAGCCCACCTTCATCGAGGGCCAGCGGGTAACGGACCGGGAAACCATGGACATCGTGGAGATGGTGCTGGGAGGCCTGGTGAACAAGGAAATCGTGGCACTGATCAACAATCACGGGGGAAAGGCGGTTGGGCTGAGCGGGAAGGACGGGGGGCTCATCCGGGCGAAAAAGAAGCTCCTCAGGAAAGCCGCCGAAAAGGGAGAGGAAGAGCTCATCGATATCGGGCTGGTGGGCGAGGTGGAGTCCGTCGCCCCTGATATACTGGACTCCATCGAGAGGGGGGGATTCATCCCGGTCATCTCCCCCATCGGGGCAGGCAGCAGGGGAGAGGCGTTCAATATCAACGCGGATTACGTGGCCTCCGCCATTGCCGGAGCACTGCAGGCGGAAAAGTTCATCCTCCTCACCGACGTCCAGGGCATCCTGGACAAGAAGGGGGAGGTCATCTCCACGGTCCCGAAGAAGGGGATCAAAAAGCTGATCGACAACAGCACTATCTCGGGAGGGATGCTCCCCAAGGTCCAGGCATGTACCCGCGCACTTGATGCGGGGGTGAAGAAGACCCATATCGTGGATGGCAGGGTCCCCCACTGCCTGCTCCTTGAAATTTTCACCAAAGAGGGGATCGGGACCGAAATCACAGGATAGATTTTTACTTCAGCTTCAAACCGTTACTGTCGCAGAAGGCGCCGCACCGTCTCCAGGTTTCTCCGGTCGTCGTCCTCGCTCTTCTTCGGCGTCTCGAGCACAAGGGGGATTGCACGGAAAGCGGGATGGGAAACGAATTTCTTCAGCCCCTCGCCTCCGATAGCCCCCTCCCCTATGTGCTCGTGCCGGTCCACGCGTGCGCCGAGGCTCCTTTTCGAATCGTTCAGGTGAATCAGTTTCACCTTTGCCGTTCCAAGATTTCTTTCTATTTCCGCCGCAAGCTCCGCGCTGTCCGCCACATCGTACCCGGCGGAGAAAGCGTGGCAGGTATCGAGACACACCCCGGCGAGAAGAGGAACCGCTGCGGCAGTGAGTATCTCCGCAAGCTCACCTATGGTGGAAGAGATATCCCCCCTCTCCCCCGCGGTGTTTTCGAGCAGGAGACCGGCTTTCCATTCCCCTTCCCCCGCCACCCGCCGCAGGGCTTTTACCGCCCGTGCACGGGCTTCCCCGGGAGAGTCCTGCGCGCTCCCCGTATGGAGCACCACATAATCCGCCCCGAGCGTATCGGCAAGGTCCATCTCCCGCACCAGGAGGCGGAGCGACTTTTCGAGGATCTCGTCACTGCGTGCGGCAAGATTGATGAGATAGGAGGTATGGATAAAAACCGGATCGATACCGTACAAGACCCTCAATTCCCTGAACCGGGACGCCTGCTCTTCAGGCAGGGGAACCGCCTGCCACTGCCGCGGGTTATGGGAGAAGATCTGGACCGTGGAACAGCCCAACTCCCCTGCCCGTTCCAGCGCGATGGAAACGCCGCCCGCTATGGAGGTATGGACACCGATCCGTCTTTGCATTGACACTCCTTCTTTCCGCTCCTTTCCTTGACTTGTCAAGCCCCTTAGTGGTACCTTTTTATTTATGCCTATGGACTACAAGGACACCCTTAATTTACCACAGACCGACTTTCCCATGAAGGCAAACCTCAGCCAGAGGGAGCCCGAGATGCTCGCCTATTGGGAGGGACGGGGCATCTACCGGAAGCTCCAGGAAAAGAACCGTGGAGACAGGAAATACATCCTCCATGACGGTCCGCCCTACGCCAACGGGAACATCCATATCGGCCACGCCCTGAACAAGATCCTCAAGGACATCATCGTAAAGCACCGCTCCATGCAGGGATACTCCTCCCCCTATGTCCCGGGATGGGATTGCCACGGCCTTCCCATCGAACTCCAGGTGGACAGGAACCTCGGAGAGAAGAAAGAGCAGGTGGACGTCCTGAAGAGGAGGCAGCTCTGCAGGGAATACGCGGGCAAATTCGTGGAAATACAGCGGGAGGAGTTCAAACGCCTCGGAGTATTCGGCGATTGGGACGACCCCTACCTCACCATGTCCTACGAGTATGAGGCGTCCATCGTCAGGGAGTTCTTCCGCTTCGTGAAAAACGGAATGGTCTATAAGGGCAAGAAGCCCGTGCATTGGTGTCCCTCCTGCGCCACCGCCCTTGCAGAGGCGGAAGTGGAGTATGCGGAAAAGGAGTCCCCCTCCATTTTCGTGCGCTTCCGGGTGGTGGACGGGGAGAGTGCACGCTTCCTCCCCGGGTTGCCCGGCAAGCCGGTCTACCTCGTCATCTGGACGACGACGCCGTGGACCCTCCCTGCAAACCTCGCCCTCGCCGTCAATCCGGAGCTGATCTACGCGGCGGTGGAGGAGGAGGGCGAAGTCCATATCGTGGCGGAGGATACCCTCGCCCTGTTGAAGGAAAAGGGCGTGGTCAGGGGCGAGGTTATCCTGAAGACCCCCGGCAGGGAGCTGGAGGGGATGCGGGCACACCACCCGTTCATCGACAGGGAGTCGAAGGTGATCCTCGGCGATTTTGTCAGCGTCGGAGAGGGAAGCGGCATCGTCCATATCGCCCCCGGCCACGGGGAGGA
>JADLDZ010000313.1 GCA_020846375.1 Nitrospirales bacterium
AGGGATACGTTACCAACACCAACAAAGTCCTGGATGCCCTTGCCGGGATGCTGCAGGAAGGGAAGACGGCCGCCCCGGAGTATGCCGAACTGAAGAGAAGACTGGGATGGGAATTCGATGGCATGAGACTCCACGAGTATTATTTCGAGAATCTCGGAGGAAAGGGTGGCATCGATCAGAATGGGAAGCTTGTCAAAAGGATGGCGGAGGATTTCGGGAGCTATGAGGCATGGGAGAAGGATTTCAAGGCGACGGGCTCCATGCGGGGAATCGGGTGGACGATTCTCTACCAGGACCCGGTAAGCGGCAGACTGATCAATTTCTGGATCAATGAACATGACGTGTCCCATCCCGCAGGGTGCACCCCTCTTCTGATCATGGATGTTTTCGAGCACGCTTTCATGCATGATTACGGCCTCAAAAGGGCCGACTACATTGAGGCTTTCTTCAGGAATATCGATTGGAGGGCTGCGGAAGGCCGCCTCAGGTAGAAAAGAAACACTTCTCATGCCCCTTTTCCTTTCCCTCCCGGGGGAGGAAGGGGGTTGTTTTTTTGCGGAGCGCTGCCGCGGGGGGATCGGTTGGCTCTTAATGTGAAGGAAATAAAAGAGATTGCGAAGAAGTTCAGTCCCGAGCAGATAGAAGGGTGCATTCATCAGCAGATACGGACCGGCTCCAATATCTGCCTGGACAGCCGGCCTACGGGAGAGATCGTGAATGAACTTTCGAAGGCGGAATTCGTAAGGAAGCTGATGCAGCAGGGAGTGAGTCTTCCGGAGGCACTGCGCGAGCTTGCGAAGCAGATCAGGCTGCTGCAGGCGGGCTTTGAGGGGGACGGGGACGAAGAGCGGTAGCGGACCGCAGTAAATCCGGTACATCCGGGCATACTACTCATTTGAAAAAACAAGTACTATGTCCCTATTAATGCTCTGATTCTGTCGTAAAAATTAAATATTTCAAGGAGGTGTCCCGTGAAAGTGCTTCTCTTGCTCCTCTTGGCGGCTGCAGTCGTCCTCTTACCCGGGGCGGTCACGTACGCAATCCATGAGACGATCCCCTCGGAAACGCAGGCAGCGCTTCCGGGGGCCGACGCGCAGAAGCTGGGCGAATATATCCTGCAGGGCAACCCTTACACCCGATGGAAGATGTGGCCGGGGAAGGGGAAGTTTTACAAGGGGACGGAGCCCCACGGGACGCTGCTTACCACGTATGTCAATGATGTCGCGTATGAGTCGATCCGGAGCGGGAAGGGGGTGCTGTCCGACGGGTCCCTTATCGTCAAGGAGAACTATACTGCGGACAAGGTGCTGGCCTCTCTTACGGTGATGTATAAGGTAAAGGGGTACAGCCCCAAGGCGGGGAACTGGTTCTGGGCGAAATACACCCCGGAAGGAAATGCGGAGGCGGCAGGCGACCTCGAGATGTGCATCGGGTGCCACGGACAAAACAGGGAAAACGACTATATAATGACCGAGAAGCTGCGCAAGAGATAGAAAGACTGTACCGCCCATGAAAGTGCTCCATGGGGAGCGCCCGTTTTTCCTTCTCTCCTCCTTGACAAGGAAAAGGACAGGGAGTAATCTTAAGAAAGCAATGTTCCTGCCGCTCTCTTCCACCTGCAGGCCGTGCGGCGGGAGAGGATGAGCGTGGGGGCTGTCGAATCGAGCGGAGGAGGAAGCAGGAATGGTGACAGGCAGGGAGGATCTGCTGCAGGCGCTCATTGAAGCCTTTCTCATGGAGAAGGGGACGAGGGAGTTTTACCTGTATGCAGCGAAGAAGGCCACGGGGCAGGCGGCACGGGAGATGTTCTCGGAGCTTTCGTGCTGGGAGGACGGGCACATGGGATACATCCAGCATCTCTACCAGGCGCTGCAGGACGACCGGGAGATGCAGACCTTTGCGGACTTCCGGGAGAAGAGCGACGCACCCGATACCGAAGCGGGCATCCCGGTGAAAGACCTGGAGAAGGCTGTAGAAGAATACAGCTTTGAAGATGACAAAGAAGCGCTGGTGGTTGCCCTCGGGATAGAGGGCAAGGCGTACAATCTGTATCGTGCTCTCTCTGAGACCGCTGCGGATTCCAACGCGCGAGTGGTATTCAGAGAGATGATGGAGCAGGAAAAGAAGCATATTGACGCCATCAGAGAGATGAGAGAAAGGATTTCCTGAAGGCGGATACGCCGAGGAGACGGCCATGATTCGGATGGAAGAATACGATACGCTGCTGAGGAATATCGGGCGGGAGTATTTCGTCTCCGCGATCCGTTACGTGCCCGACCTGGCGGTATGGGCTCGGCAGAACCGGGCCGACCTCCATGAACCCCGGCAGCCCATGAAGCTGGTGGCCGATGACAGAGAGGGACTCGTCATGGTAGTCCGGTCGGAGGTGGCGGAGGACATCCTCGATGCCCTCATCACCGGCCTGGATGTGCGCTGGCAGGTGGTGGACAATGCGGAGGACCTTTCCCTGCGGTTTGCCACGACAGAGAGACGGCTGGCCTATTGCTTCCTGAAGGAGTACTCGAGGACCCGCGAGAGCCTTGCAGAGGACGAACGCCTTGAGGATGAATGGGCACTGCAGCAGATGGAGAAGCTGGGGCTCTTCGATCGGGTCCGTATAGCGGAAAGGGATACGCAGGGCCGCAGAACATGAGGGAGGGGGCGATGCCTTTCTTCGAGTACAAGGGCGTACGCATTATGGTGGACGAAGAGGGATATCTGGTAAACCCCGATGAATGGACAGAGGAGGTTGCTCACGCCCAGGCCGCGAGAGAGGGAGTGGAGGAGCTTACCCCGGACAGGATGGACATCATACGGTTCATGAGGGAGTATTACCGGAAATATGATTTTTTCCCCCTGCTCGGAGCGGTGTGCAGGAATATTCACCGGC
>JADLDZ010000314.1 GCA_020846375.1 Nitrospirales bacterium
CGCAGGAGCAGGCCGCTGCCGTCTATGCCGCGACGCGGGGGGCGAAGCGGGGAGATGTCTTCGTCTCCCCTTTCATCGGGAGACTCGACGACAGGGGAGAAAACGGCATGGATCTTATCGGGCATGTTCTCACCATGTACGGGAAGGGGGACGGTCATGTGGAAGTGCTGACCGCCAGCGTCAGAAACCTGGACCATTTGCTGTATGCCCTGAAGCTGGGGTCCGACATCATTACCGTTCCGTATGAAATACTCAGGGAGTGGGGCGAGCAGGGTCTTCCTCTCCCTGATGAACGCTACCGGTATGAGGCGAAGGCGCTGAAGAGCATCCCCTATAAGGACATCGATCTCACGAAAGACTGGCGGGAGTACGACCTGCGCCACGACCTGACGACAAAGGGAATGGAGAAGTTCTCACAGGACTGGAACGTCATGATAGGGCGCCCCGCAGTCGTACAGAGATAGCGCCATGAGGGTAGCCATTGGAGCAGACCACGGAGGATACCCTCTCAAGGGCATTCTGCTCGATTTTCTGAGTGCAGGGGGGCATGAGCCGCTCGATTGCGGTGCATACGGTCCGGGACCCTCCGACTATCCCGATTTCGCGAGGGCGGTGGCTGAGGCGGTACTCCGGGGTGATGCGGAGCGGGGAATCCTCATCTGCGGAAGCGGGGTGGGGGCATCGGTTGCAGCGAACAAGTTCCCGGGTATCCGCTCCGCCGTCTGCCATGACTCCTTCTCCGCGCATCAGGGGGTGGAGGACGATAACATGAATGTCATCAGCCTCGGGGCCAGGGTTGTCGGGCCGGAGCTGGCGAAGGAACTGGTCGGCTTCTTCCTCGATGCCCGTTTTTCCGGTGCGGAAAGACATCGGCGGAGGCTGGGAAAAGTAGAAAAAATCGAAGAGGAATACCGTGGAGTCTGCAATGAACTGGAGTGACACAGGCGTCATCGAGAGCAGATTTCTGCAGACGTGCAACATCCGGGCGGACGAGTTCAAGCTGGAGCCCTTTGTCATGGTGATCTTCGGCGGCAGGGGTGACCTGAGCAAGAGAAAGCTCCTGCCCGCCATCTACCACCTTTTCAAGGAAAAGGAGCTTGTCGATTTTGCGGTGCTCGGTTTCGGCGCGCCGCCTGCCGACGACGGGCAGTACCGGGAAATCATGAAAGAGTCGCTCCGGACCTTTGACGGGGAGGCATACGAAGAGAAAATATGGGAGGAGTTCGGAAAGCATCTCTTCTTCCTCACCGGAGTTTTCGAAGAAGAGAAGGACTACCGGAAACTGCGGGAAAAGATCGACAGCATCGGCATTACCGCCACTGGCGGGGTGAAGAATGTCATCTATTACCTCGCCGTCCCCCCCCGGGAGGCTCCCGTTATCGTCGAGAAGCTCAGGAAGTTCAATCTGTCCAGGGCGACCTACCAGGCAAAGATCATCGTGGAAAAGCCCTTCGGCCATGACCTGCAATCCGCCCGCGAATTGAACAGGATATTGGACGATGCCTTTGATGAGAACCAGATCTACCGCATCGACCACTATCTCGGGAAGGACCCTGTACAGAACATTATTTTTTTCCGCTTTTCCAATGCCATTTTCGAGGAGATATGGAACAGGCGCTATATCGATAATGTGCAGATAACGGTCGCCGAGGAGATCGGCATTGACACCAGGGGCGCCTTCTACGAGAGTGCGGGGGTGGTGAGGGATATCGTGCAGAACCATGTCATGCAGCTTTTCGGGCTGGTCGCCATGGAGCCCCCCATCGCCTTCAAGGCCGATTTCATCCGTGAGGAAAAACTGAAGATACTGCGCTCCATACGGCCCATGAACGAGGAATATATAAGGGAGGACACGGTGCGGGGGCAATATGGTCCGGGATGGATACGGGGAGAGAGGGTTCCCGGATACCGTGAGGAGGAAAAGGTTTTCCCCCGCTCGAACACCCCCACTTTCTTTGCGGGCAAGTTCTATGTCGATAACCTGCGCTGGGCAGGAGTCCCCTTTTATATCCGCACCGGAAAGCGCCTTGCGCGGCGGGTTACCGAAATATGCCTGCAGCTCAAGCAGCTGCCTCTCCGGCTCTTCGGACGTACGTGCGATGTGGCGGAACCGGATATTCTTATCCTCACGATTCAGCCGGATGAAAAAATCGCCCTGCGCTTCGGCGTGAAATACCCGTACTCCGAAAACCAGATCTATCCGGTAAGCATGGTATTCAGTTACAAAGAGGTGTTCCAGACCAAGATCCATCCCCCCTACGAGAGATTGCTGATGGACTGCATGAAAGGCGACCTGACCCTGTTCGTCCGGGAGGACGCGGTGGAGGAGATGTGGGCCATTGTCGATCCGATTCTCTCACAGTGGGAAAACAACACTCCTGCTGACTTTCCCAACTACAAGGCGGGTGAATGGGGGCCGCCGCAGGCCCGGCTCCTCCTGGAAAGGGAGAACCGGCGCTGGCTGACGGAATAGCAGGGGGAGGAGTCTGTTTCGGTAGGACGAAAGGGCAGGCGGGCATACCTCCTTCAGTGCCGCACCGGACAAGTATCCCGCAAAAAGGCGACGCTTTGGCACCGACAAGGATGGGGTTCTCCATGGGCAACGTACAGCATGTCATTACGTTCGGCACGGAAGAGGAAATGGCGGATTTCATGGTGGAGAAGTGGCGCTCTCTTTCGCTGTCTTCCATTGCGGAAAGAGGGTATTTCGCCGCCGCCCTTTCGGGGGGGCACACGCCCGTCCCTTTCTATCGCCGGCTGGCCGCGCAGCGGGAGGGGCTCCCATGGGAAAAGACGCATCTCTTTCTTGCCGACGAGCGCTTTGTGCCCGGCACCTCTCCG
>JADLDZ010000315.1 GCA_020846375.1 Nitrospirales bacterium
CCTGTCTCGATGAGCACCAGCACGATCCCTGCGAGCCCGAGCTTCAGCACGAGATACAGGAGGGCTGCGGGGAGCGCCGCAAGGCTCCCCTCCCCGGCGATCCCCCAGGGGAAGAAGGCCGCGGCCCCGAGCGACAGATAGAGAAAAAGCTTCATCATGCCCGCCCATTCGATGAGGGCGAGATGTCTTCCCGAATATTCGAGAAGCATCGCCTCGTGTATCATGGTAAGCTCGAGATGCGTCGAGGGGTTGTCCACGGGGATCCTGCCCGTCTCCGCCAGCACGATCATGACAAAGGCGAGGAAGGCGAAGGCGAGGGAGGGCCGCAGCACCATGGGAATGGCGCTCTGCGCGATCACCTGGACGATCTGGGAAAGAGAGGTGGACCTGCTCGCCAGCGACAGGGTGAAGACCGCCATGAGCATCGCCGGCTCCGCAAGCGAGGAGATCATCATCTCGCGGCTCGCACCCATGCCGCCGAAAGCGGTGCCTATGTCCATGCCCGCCAGGGCGATGAAGAACCGCGCAATGGCGAAGAGCGCAACCAGGGCGATGACGTCCGCCGTGGCCGCCAGGGGGAGGTCGACCGACAGGACCGGGATGATCCCCCCGGCGAGGAGGGTCGCCCCGAACACGAGATACGGGGTGAAGCGGAAGATCCACGAGGCGTTTTCCGCAAGCACCATATCCTTTGCAAAGAGCTTTGCGATGTCCCGGTACGGCTGGGACAGGCGCGGAGACCTCCGCCCCTGGGACCAGCACTTCACCATCCTTACCCATCCGGTGAAGAGGGGTGCGGCGGCAAGCAGAAGCGAAAGCTGCAGTATCTCTATGAAGAAGGGCTGAAGGTTCATCTCACCAACAATAAAAGTACGATGATCGTCAGAAACGAATAGATGAGGTATGTCTGGATGCGCCCCTGCTGGAGCCTCCCCACCTGCCGGGATATCCGGAAGCTCACCCGGGCGACCGGGCGGTACAACAGGCCCCAGAAGCGGTCCCGCACCCGGAGAGAATACGTGAGTCTCCGCGGAAAGGCGCTGTGCGCCGCTTGTGCGCTCAGCCGCACCTGCTCCTTTATGGTGAAGAGGGACCCGAAGATCCGCCGCAGGGGCATGGCGAATGAGGTCCCGTTGTACTGCATCCTCTCGGTGAGCTTTTCAAACCCGCAATCCCAGATCGGCCCGCGGTGGATCGCCCCGGGTTTTACATGGAGGAGGAGGTACGCCGACACCACAACGACCAGGATGCCCAAAAACACGACAATCCCCGAGTAGGAGGCCCTTTCGGGCGCGACCGGGGTAAGCCACAGCCACCCGTGCGTCCCCGCGGAAGCACTGATGGTGGCGCCCACCATCTGCACGGCAACGGTATCCATCCATTCGATGAGAAGGCCCGGCAGGATCCCCAAAAGCAGGCAGGCGGCGGCAGCCAGGAGCATCCCTGCCCGCATCGTCCAGTCCGTCTCGTGGACGCGGGCCTTGAGGCGGCCCCTCCCGCGCCCCAGGAAGGTTGTGCCGAAGGCCTTCACAAAGCAGGCCGCCGCAAGGGCTGCGGTAAGGGCGAGGAGCGCCGCGCCCACCGGCATGAGGAGCTTCAGCAGGGGTGCAGGCAGGGACGGCGAAAGGAGAAACGCCTGGAAGGTGAGCCATTCCGAGACGAACCCGTTAAAAGGAGGAAGCGCGGAGATGGAGACGCATCCGACAAGGAAGAGCGCCGCTGTCCACGGCATCGTACGGATGAGCCCTCCCATCTCCTCCATACTGTGCTCACGGGTGGCCTGCAGCACGGACCCCGCACCCATGAAGAGGAGACCCTTGAACAGGGCGTGGTTCAGCGCATGGTACAACCCCGCGGTAAGGGCGAGGGCGGCGAGGAGCGGCAGCCGGAACGCAGTGAATATCATGCAAAGACCGATGCTTATGAAGATGAGTCCTATGTTCTCGATGCTCGAATAGGCGAGGAGCCTTTTCAGGTCGTTCTGCATGAGGGCGTACAGGACGCCGGCGACCGCCGAGAGCAGGCCGAACACCATCACGACGGATCCCCACCACCAGGGGAACACCCCGATGAGATCGAAGGCGACCCGCACCACCCCGTACACGGCGGTCTTGAGCATAACGCCGCTCATCAGGGCGGAGACAGGGGAAGGCGCCGCCGGATGGGCCTCCGGCAGCCATACATGCAGGGGAATGACGCCGGCCTTTGCCGAAAAGCCGAAAAACGCGAGGAAAAAGGCCGCGGCTGCCCATCCCCCCGGAAACGCCGCGGCGCGCATCGCGTCGAAGGAGTAGCCGCTGAAATCCCTGAACCCTGTGGCAAGCCCCGCCATTACGCCAAAAGACAGGAGGAGGGAGATGGCGCCGACATGCGCGATGACCAGATAGAGGAAAGCGGCCCTCCTGTTCTCCGGCCGCTCGTCTTCATACAGGACGAGGAAATAGGACGCGGCCGCCATCAACTCCCATGAAATGAGGAAAATGAGGGCGTCGTCGGCAAGCACCACCAGGATCATCCCCGCTACAAAAAGGGCACTGAAGACAATAAGCCGCGCCACCGGCCGGTGCCCCAGGAATCCCCTGACATAGCCGATTGAGTAGAGCGAGACACAAAAGGCGAGCAGCCCTATGATGGTGAGAAAAAAGCCCGCAAGGGGGTCGAGGCGCAAGTGAAACGGCAGGCCGGGAAGACCGAGGGCGAGGATGGCTTTCTCCGTACTGCCTCCTCCCACCGCCCCGATGCCCGCCGCGACCGCAAAAAGAGAGGCGGCCGCCGCCATGCAGTAGCATACCGTGATCATGTACTTCTCGCTCCTGCCGAAGAGGGGGACAACGGCCCCCTGCAGCAGGAAGAGCACCACCGACACGAGCGCGCAATCGAGGGGGCCGGAGATCATTTCCCCACTCCGAATATTTCCGCCTCTCTCCGGGAAAGCGCCTGGTACAGCGCATCGTCCGACTCTTCTTTCAGCGCCCCCACCGTATCCTCTTCCCTCAGCAGGCGCAGCAGTTTTGTCTGGATCCGCAGGAAACGCCGCTCGCTTTTTGGGAAGATGAAGAAAAGAGTATCCACGGCCTCTTTATCCAGGGCCCCGAACGGGATGGGTTTTGCAAGGCAACAAAGGGCGATGGAAGAGAGGGGAGCGGTGAACTCCTTGAAGGGCCTCGGGTGGGGAAAGGCGATGCCGTGGCCTACGGCGGTCGGACAGATACGTTCCCGGTTCATGATGGCATCGAAAAGCCTTTTCGGGTCCAGTTCAGGAATGCGCGTCCGTATCAGCTCCAGCGACGCGGAGATCGCCTCCTCTTTCGTCTCGCCGCCGACCTTGCGATAGATTCCACCCCTCCTGAGGAATTCGACAACAGAGATGGACTCCTCATCCGCGCGGGTGGGGTCTCCGACAGCGGTCTCGTACGAGAATTCTCTCGTATCCTCCATCCACGAGGTGATCTCCCTCCGGTCGAAGCGCCACTGGCCTCCCACCCTGAAACAGGGGATCGTCTCGTTCTTGATCATCCGGTAGATCGTCTTCTCGGATACCTTGAGAAGCTCGGCGACATCTTTTACACTCATGTCCATTTTTGTCTATTAATGTCCATTTCTGTGCAGTATTGGGATAAATAGTACCGGTTATTTTTACTTTTGTCAAATAAGAATAAGGATAGAGTGAGACAGGATGAGGCAGAATAAGACAGAGATAAGACAGAATAAAGCAGAGTAAAACAGAATAAGACAGAGTGAAGCAGAATAAAACAGAAAAAGACAGAGAGACAAAAAAATCACTGTTTTTTTCTTTTCTGTCTTACTCTGTAGTTACCTGTCTCATTCTGTTTTATCTCTGTCTTACTCTGTCTTCTCAGGGTATAAGCAGGGTGGGCAGCTCGGAGAGCTCCGCAAGCCGGTGGGAGATGCTCCCCAGGATAAGCTTATGCAGGAAGTCCCTCCCGGTGGTCCCCGCGATGATCATGCTCGCATTGAACTCCCGTGACACCTGGATGATTTCCTGCACCTCATTCCCCGCGGAGAGGTGGGACTCGGCATCGATGCCCGCCTCCCGCAGGATTCTGCAGTGCTGCTCCAGCCGCGCCTCGCTTTCCTGCTCCAGGCGCGACAGTTCCGGCTTCTCCACCCCACGGGCGACTTTGCTCCCGATGATATGGGTCACCATCGCCTTCTTCACGGCCTTCCCGAGCGTCAGCAGAAGCTCCAGCGCCCTGCCGGAGGCGGGGGACCAGTCGGTGGCCAGGAGCGGCCTCTCGAAGATGCGGTCATTGGTGCGGGTGACGGTCTCCCCGTCCCACTCGAACTGGACCATGTACTTATGGACGAGCACCGGCCTGCAGGCGCGCCGCAGAATGTCCACGGTAGGGGAGCCGATGAACAGCTCCTCTATTTCCGCCTTTCTTTTTTTCCCCATAACGATCAGGTCCACTTCCTCCCTGCCGGCAAGGGAGAGGATCCTGGGGGCGGGGTCTCCCACCTCGATGACAGCCCTGCTCCCGATCCCTTCCCGCTCCAGCGCCTTCTGCCAGTCCTCGAAGCGGATCCTCGCCTCCTCCCGCAGACGCTCCTCCTCTTCCTTCAGATATCCGCCGAAGGGGACGAAGGCGACCTCGTCCCGCGGGATGACATGGTAGAGGACTATCTCCCGAAGGCCGGCCTCTTTCAGGGGAAAGAGGGACTCCAGTGTATTGAAGGCAAGCTCCCTGAACTGTGTCGGGAAAAGGATTTTCTCCATCTTCATTTGCTGTCACCCCCGTTGCGTAACCCCTCCCAACCTCCCCTTACCCTAAGGGGAGGAGTAGGATCACCGCCTTCCTCTCCTTCCAGGGTGGGAAGATCTTTACTCTCCCCCTTTCCGGAGGGAAGATCTGTATTTCCCCTCCTTCCCAAGGGGGAGAAGACCGTATTCCCTCTCCTCATTCCCCCTCTTAGGCTAAGAGGGGGTGAGGGGGTGTTAGCCAAAGTCTTAACTCCTAATTATACACCCTAAAAAAACACCAGGGTAATCACCACGAAGACCGGTAGCAGAATCGCAAAGGAATACTTGACCAGGTACCCGAAGAAGCTCGGCATGGAGACCCCCGCCTCTTCCGCAATGGAGCGCACGAGGAAGTTCGGAGCGTTCCCTATGTACGTGACCGCCCCGAAGAAGACGGCGCCGGCGGAGATCGCTTCCAGGTACAGCTCCCTCTCCCGTATCAATTGTGCAACGGCCTGCGGCTCGGGGACTCCCGGATAGAACCCCCCCAGCGCGGTGCTCAGAAATGCCAGATAGGTAGGTGCATTATCGAGGAAGCTCGAAAGTGCCCCGGTAATCCAGAAATAGTGGGCAGGCTCCCGTACCGCACCGGTCAGAAAGGCCAGCGCCCCCTGCTCCCCTGCCTGGAGGATCTTCAGGCAGGGCA